>JACAEY010000019.1 GCA_013388605.1 Nitrospirota bacterium
TACGACTTGGTGCCCTTGATTACCTTACAAAACCCTTTGATAAAGATGATGTCGTAACTGTGATTGAACGTGGACTCAAGAAAAAAAATGATTCAATCAGGTTGAAATTAGAGCATGAGAATCTTTTACATACGAAAGAGTTGCTTGAAAAGGAGATTGAAAAGGCAAGAGAGAATTTAATGCTTTACTATGAAGGGACTATAAAGGCACTAATCCGTGCAATAGATGCAAAAGACCATTATACATTTGACCATTCTGAACATGTTGCAAGGTTATCATCAGCAATAGCCGAAAAAATAGGATTCTCAGATACTATGAGAGACAAGCTTGAGCATGCAGCTATCATGCACGATATTGGAAAGATAGGTGTAAATGAACAGATATTAAGAAAGGAGTCCCTGCTTACTGCCGAAGAACACGCTGAGATGCGGAAACATCCAGAGATTGGTGCGAGGATTGTCAGGGCTATCCCCTTTCTTGAGGATACGCTCGATGTAATCCTATACCATCATGAGAGATTTGATGGGAATGGATATCCTGAGGGACTTAAAGGAAATAAGATACCTCTCTCAGCGAGAATAGTATCAATCGCTGATACTATAGATGCAATGATGCGAGACAGACCTTATAGAAGTGCCCTTTCGTTCAGTCAATTGATCAATGAACTTCAAAAAGGTTCTGGAACGCAGTTCGACCCTGAAATCATAAAATTGGTAAATGATAATAAGGTCAAGTTATTTTAAGTGGAGTATATAACAGTCCTATCTTTTCCAAGAGATTTTGCTTTATAGAGTGCGATATCGGCATGTTCTATTAATTCATCTATTGTTCTTCCATTAATCGGGAATGATGCTATGCCTGTGCTTACTGTTATTGAAGGATGAGGGAATTTTTTCCATTTGTGCATAGAATACTCTTTAATACTTTTTCGTATCCTTTCTGCTACCAGAAAAGCCTCTTCTTTATTAGTCTGTGGCATAAGCACGGCAAATTCTTCACCACCAAATCTCGATAGGATGTCATTTATTCTTATACACCTTCTCGCTATGCTTGCAAGATCCTTCAGGACACTGTCTCCTGCAAGATGACCTTCTGTATCATTGAAGAGCTTGAAGTCATCTATATCAAATATCGCAAGGGAAAAGATACTATCATAACGTTCAGAACGGTGTATCTCTTCTATAAATCGCTCTTTAAGAAACCTTCTGTTGAATAGCCCTGTAAGAGGGTCAGTTATTGAGAGCTCCTTCATCTGCTCCATGAGATTGTAGTAATTAGATATCTTTAATGCTATTGAGGCATAAGTTGCGAAATGATTGATTAAAGTAAGATCTTTTTCCGTAAATTCTTCTCCAGTTGTTCTATCAGCGACATTGATAACACCTATTGTCTCTGAGCCAAATTTAATAGGAACGCTCATGAAAGAGCCTGTCTTATAATGATATCCTGGTCTTATATGGGGAAGTCCAAGTTTTTCTATCTCATTTGAAAATAAAGGACTACCATCCTTGAAGACCTTTCCCGCAATTCTCTCACCTATTTTGACTCTTACATCTTGTACAAGCCATTTGTTGATACCCTTTACAGCTTTTATAATTAGAGTATTGTTTTCAGGTAGCATAAGAGAGCCTTTCTCTGCCTTAAAGAGGTTTGTTGCAATGTCTAAAATTGCCTCATGAAGTGCTTCGGGATTATGTAGTTGTGATGTTAGCTTTGAAACTGCAATATTCAGGACTTCTATATTATCAACACACTGTCCAAATGCATTTTGGAGATACAAATTTTTAAGGATAAGAGAGATAAGCTTGCAGAAACCCATGATAGTTTTTGATTCATTGGGAGAGATGACAGAGTTGTAAATGACTAACAAGCCATATGTAATTTTATTGTGAGAAAGTGGGAATATATGTAATGATGTTATATTTTCAGGAAGACCAAATCTTTGAATTTTTACTACATCGTCAACATATAATGGTTTGGAAACTTCGATCAAGCGTGAGATAATATTGTCATAATCTTCTAAAGATGCAGACATAAGAAGCTTTCTCTGTCTTCCTGAAGATAGAACTGTTCTAAAGATATTTTTTTCTTTAACCATAATTGATGCTGTATCTGTATTGAATAGGAAGAGTATTGCATCAACGGTTAATGAATAAACTTCATCTTCTGTAGCAGGCATTTGGATACTGAAGGCAACATCTATCAGAGTTTTGGCCCATCGGTAATTCTTGTAATTTATATTTTTTTCATAAACACACTTTAAAAAAGTCTCAAAAAGTGTCTTTATATGGGATGCAATTTTCTGAACTTCTGATAGGTCTTTTATCTTGACCGCCTCAAGCCATGGTTCAGGGTACGATGGAGAAATACCAATACGACCACCATCTTTTATTAAAAGTTCTTTAAATTCAGATTTTGTAGTATAGAATGCGTTGCTTAAAAAGATAAATTTAGTGGTATTTACACTTGCAGAAATAAAAAGGTGGAATTCATTAAATGGTCCTTTATGGAAGAAAGGGTCTTTTCTTAAAATTGCTTTTTTTATACCTTCATGTACAAACTTGTCAAATTCTTCCCTGATATAAGACCTTATTTGAGTGGTCAGCTTATCTTCGCCTTTTGCAGGAATTAATAAAACACCGTTATTGTCATATACAGAAAAAGTAAAGTCAGTAATCTCAGAGATGGAATTTTGTATTATTGAAAGGGTATCAGCATCAAAAAATTCATAATTTTTATGCATTTTCAATATTAAGTATCAAACCAAATATAATTCACAGGGTCAAACAGTCCTTTCAATATCGTTTCGAAGAGATATAAATCTTCACATACAAAAGCAATTTTCTTGCCATAGATGATACTTTCTGTGTATCTATAGGCAGATTATTATTTTTAACGGGTGTAAGATTCTTTTATATCTTCTAAATTCAGGCTATATTAACTTTTTTGGTTCATACAACTGTTTCTAAAAGATACAGTTGTGACTCTCGAATATTACATCAATCTAAAACATTACTTCATACAATCATAAAGGGAGTCTGAGGCTCTATTTTCGTAGCAAAATCACAAGTAACCTCAATGAGAACGAGGTCAAGCGAAGGTATCAGTTATAAATTTTGGATAGACATTAAAGTCAGAAAAAGGTTTAAACATAATAATAGGTATCTTATTTTGGTCTGGAAATAAAGCCTTAAAATTTCTTCAGAATATTTTAGACACTAATGCTCAAATATAGAATTTAAATATATTTTCTAACTTATTACCCCAGTTGTCTTCTTAAAATCCTGTAATTTCTCATGAGTCTCTTTGCTCAACTTCTTTATAGATTCCAATCTTTCCCCCATTTCTATTATGAGATAGCTTATCGAGCTACTCTTTAACTCACCTAATAAATTATGATTTGTTACAACATGAAAAACATCAAAAAAAGTTTCCAATGCACTTATATGTTTGTTGAGCTCATTATACCTCTCGAGGTCTTCCATCATTGCCTCCCTTATTTTATTAATATTGTTCCCCTTTGTTTTAGGTTGGATGAAATAATTTAATAAGTGTAAGGAGTAAAAATCAAGAAAAAATTTTTACGCTCCTACTTTAAAGGTCTATTTCTTTTTAGGTAATAATATATTAATATATAAACATGAAAAAAGTTTTTTTACTCATCTTTTTTTTACTTTTGCCAACAGTTGTATATTCACAGCCCTCTATTGAATTTAAAACCGAAACGCATGACTTTGGGACAATTCTTCCGGATGATACGATTGAACATACCTTTGAATTTAAAAACATAGGGAATGAAGACCTTGAGATTAAAAGACTCTCTTCTTCCTGAGGATGCACTGCT
The DNA here is from genome assembly GCA_013388605.1 of Nitrospirota bacterium. Classification (GTDB taxonomy): domain Bacteria; phylum Nitrospirota; class Thermodesulfovibrionia; order Thermodesulfovibrionales; family SM23-35; genus JACAEY01. Next base: position 3,845 of record JACAEY010000019.1, read on the forward strand.
GTGATGGCTAGTTCAAGCCGTCTGAAGCCAGGAGAAGAAGGAAAGATTATTGCTAAAATTGATATAAAAGGTAAAAAGGGTTTTATATCAAAGACAGTAGTGGTTTTGACAAATGACCCACAGAAGCCCGCAGTTAATCTTGTTCTTAAGGCACTTATAAAAGTCCCCCCTTCTTCCATGTCACAACCTGATTCCCCATAAATAGTTCATGGTTTATTAAACTTGGAGAAGCCCGAGAAATTCTTTTACCTTGAGATTTGTTCACTATTATCTCTGTGCCTTGACGCCATTTTATTATGAATGCAGTCTATATTATGCACTTCTCCTGGGTAATACTTTCATTGATCTCAGCTTTTACCCTTGCAACGAGTGATGCCTTCACAAAAAAAGCCCTTACTACTAACAATGAATATATTGTCGCCTGGATGAGGCTGGTATTATCACTTCCGCTGTTATTTGTGACGTTATTATTCATACCATTTCCTAAGATAGACAAATATTTTTATATCGCCTTTTTAACATCTATACCGCTTGAAATATTATCCATTATCCTTTATATCAAAGCCTTAAGGTTATCACCACTTAGCTTAACACTCCCTTTCCTTGCCCTTACTCCTTTATTTCTCATATTTGTCTCTTACATTATAGTTGGTGAAAAAATTTCATTAATGGGTTGCCTTGGTATTTTATTAATCGTTCTGGGTAGCTATACCCTTAATATAAGCCAAGTGAAAGAAGGGATACTCGAACCCATCAGGGCAATATCCAAAGAGAAGGGCTCAATTTTGATGATAGGTGTAGCACTCATCTATAGTATTACATCATCTCTTGGAAAGATGGCAATAAAACATTCTTCGGCTCTGTTTTTTGGGGCAACATACTTTACTGCACTTGTCCTCATTTTTACCCCAATTGCACTATATAAAGGAAGGGGGGCTTTAAAAGATTTATTAAATAAACATTTGTATACACAATCACTTTTGCTCCCGGGCATATTTTATTCCTTCATGGTTATTTCTCATATGCTTGCAATGAGTATTGCAAAGGTAGCTTATGTTATTTCAGTAAAAAGGATGAGTCTTCTAATAGGGGTTTTATATGGATGGCTTTTCTTCAGAGAAGAAAATATCAGAGAGAGGCTCTTTGGTGCAATGTTGATGTTTACAGGGTTTGTATTAGTTGTAACAGCGTCTTGATATACTCCCACTAAAAGAATTTTCTGGATTAATCCTCTCTCTTTCATATTTTACCCTAATTTAGCGGTTCAGTAACTACAAACTTTGGTCTCCATAGGAGGAGCGTGAGTTTAGTGAATACATACCCAATCTGAAAATGGTATCCAACATTATGAAAATTTATATTTTTTTCCTGGGCTCGGTTCTGAATAACAATTGTCGGATAGAAAGTTAAGACTATGGCTATAACAAGATTCAAAAACAATTAATCAATAATTATTTAAATTTTTAATAATTCTATAAATGAATTATTTTTTTAAATATAAACAATGTAGAATATTTAGATTTTTTACAACCATTTTAATATAAAAATCCAATCTTAAGTTAAAAAGGGTTTATTGAATTGATATGAAAAAGTTAACAGGTTCCTTTTTTGTTTTAATTTCTTTCTTTATTATGTTAAATCTTCCTGCCATAGCAGCTGACCCTTCTGAAGAGATACAACAGCTTAAAGATGAAGTAAAGAGACTTCTACAGAAAATAGAGGACCTTGAAAAGAGACAGGCTGAAACTGAGAAGAAGGCAAGAGAGACAGAAGAGAAGGCTGTAGAGATTGAGAAGAAGACAGGAGAGGCTGAGCAGAAAATAACAGAAATTGAGAAGAAGGCGGAAAAGGCAGAAAAAAAGTCTCTTAAAGATAGGGTAGAACTTGGTGGTGAAGCGCGTTTTCGTATTGTTAGTGAGACTGCAAGGACTGATGAGGGCTTTTATGGAAATGGAAAGCCAATAGAGGAATTTAAAATCCATGATGAGACTGCTTTTCCAGTTCGGATCAGGTTGAATGCTCATGTTGAAGTAGTGCCTGAAATTGCAGATTTTTATGCCCGTTTGACCGTGAACAAACGTTGGGGAACTATTGATGAATTTACTCTTACTGACCCATTTGATAGACCTAATTCTTTTGTCTCAAGTATTGGTAGGGATGTTACTCCGAGGATGGAACAGGCTTATATGACACTGAAACTACCTTATGATATTACATGGTATGTAGGTCGCCTCCCCGGGCTAGATGGTCCACCTTCACGTCAAGCCCGTAGCCTTTTCCCAAGACTATTTATAGACTCTGAGATTGACGGAACATTGATTAAATGGGATGCACCAAAGACTTTTCTCGATGAGGTTGAACTTCCTTGGACAGGAAAAATATGGGAGGGATATAAGGAAACATCTAACAACAGACCATTAGAAAAAAAGTTTGCAACACTTGAGGGGTATGAAAAGAAGGTAAAGGAAAGGAGTGGAATTATTCTCGGATATTTAAAATATGATGAGAGGAAGATCTCTCTACCAGATGATGCAGATGTGTACCTTGGACAGGCTGAATTAAAAATAGGAAAAGACACAGCGATAATTTTGGGTGGCCTCTATATGGATGATTGGCATATGCCTAACACTTCTGATACTTCAGGAATTCCTGATATTATAACTCCTTACTACTTAGCAGGTTTTTATGTAGACACACAGCTTAGCGGCTTCCAGATTTATGGCGCTTATTATTATAGCCATATTAAAATACCTGAACATACTTTTAATAGTAGGAAATTTGAGGGTGATGGTTTTCCAGGACATATCTGGTATTTAGGTTTTAATACAGGTGATATTATAGGGAAGAACCACCAGATATGTCTTGAATACGCTAAAGGGAGTGATGCATGGATTAATCCATTTAATTATCGTGGTTTCAGGAGGAAGGGAACAGTACTTCAACCTGCGAATAATGAATTTTATGGTGGGGAAGTTGCAGGGTTCTATCCATTTAATGCTGGCGTTTGGGATATATACTATGATTATTATTTCCATGAAAAAGTACGATTCCGCCTGGGGATGATGGACTTCATATATACAAAACATGAACCTAATATAGCTGGAACTGATATTTCAATATTCGGGAGCTCAAAGTTCCAGAATTACTGGTGGCCTTACTTTGAGGTTAACCTTTCTTTTTAGAAGATAGAAGTAATTTAAACTCTGGATAATTTTCAAACTGCAGATTTAGTGGTATCCATTTTAATAATCATTACTTTTATATAATTGGTATAATATATTTTCTTGAATATGGATAAGGTGAGAGCTCATTTATTTATTGAAGGAAGAGTGCAGGGTGTCTTTTACAGGGCATTCACAAGGGATATAGCGCATACACTCGGTCTGAACGGATGGGTAAGGAACCTTCATGATGGTAGGGTAGAAGCAATATTTGAAGGTGAAAAGGATACGATAGAGAAAGCTATTAAGGAATGTTACTCAGGTCCTCCTGGTGCAAGAGTTACCAACATTGAGGTGAAATGGGAAGAGTATACAGGAGATATGAAGGGATTTACAATAAGGTATTAGGTGCTAAAAGAATTAAGGATTAAGAATCTTGCCATAATAGATGACCTTACAGTAAGGTTTGAGAAAGGATTTAATGTGTTAACAGGTGAGACTGGTGCTGGTAAGTCAATAATAGTTGATGCCCTTAGCATTGCTCTCGGAAACAAGGCACAATCAGATTTGGTCAGGTCTGGTGAAAAAGAGGCAGATGTTCAGGCATATTTCGAGATAAGTGAAAAGAGTATATCAGAAATTGGGGTTAGTATAACCGATGAACTTATTCTTAGAAGGTCTGTTGCCAATACAGGGAAAAGCAGGGCATATATAAACGATACGATGGTTAGTCTGCAGAGTCTCCTGAATGTGGGAAGGAGCATTATTGACATCCACGGACAGCATGAACATCAAAGCCTTCTATTAATTGATAAACAAAGACTACTCCTTGATTCATATGGTAGACTTCAAACTGAAAGAGAGAAAGTTGAAACTCTCTTTAAAGAAGTGCAAGCGCTGAATAGAGAAATGAATGATTTAAAACATAAGATTAAAGAAAAAGCTCAAAGGCATGATCTTCTTAAATTTCAGATTCAAGAAATAAACAGTGCTTCTCTGAAACCAGGTGAAAAGGAATCATTGATAGAAGAAAAAATAGTTCTTTTAAATCTGAGTAGATTGAAGGAATTAACAGAACAAGCCTATTCAATACTTTATGGCTCTGAGAACTCTTGCGCTGAAAAACTTTCTTCAACAATGAAAAAAGTGAAAGAGATGTCCTTAATTGACCAGTCAACATCTGGGATACTTAATTTACTCGAGTCAGCTACCCCTTTACTTGAAGATGCAACTATCTCTTTGAGGGGATTGAGAGATAGATATAATATTGAATCAGATAGGCTCTCAGAAATAGAGGAAAGGCTCGAACTCATCAAAAAGTTGGAAAAGAAATATGGTGAGGGTATCGAGGCAATTCTCAGTTATAAAGATGAGGCTGAAAAAGAACTTAAATCACTTGAACTTACAGATGAAAGACTTAATTACTTAGAGGCTGAAATAAAGATGAAAGAAGAGATTCTTATAAAATCAGCAAATACTTTATCAGAAAAGAGGAAGATAATAGCTAATGAAATAGAAGGGCTTATTATGAAAGAGTTGTCTGATCTGTCCTTTAGAAATCCAGAGTTCAGGGTTGATATAAAAGAGGTCCCTATGACATCTACAGGTTTTGATAGGGTTGAATTTTTATTCTCCGCGAATCCTGGGGAACCCCCAAAACCACTTTCAAAGGTTGCCTCAGGTGGTGAGCTATCAAGGGTTATGCTTGCAGTGAAGAGCATCTTAGCAGATGTTGACAATATTCCTGTTCTTGTCTTTGATGAAGTTGACGCAGGAATTGGCGGTAAGACAGCTGAAAGAGTCGGTAAAAAACTGAAGGCGATATCAAAGAGACACCAGGTTCTTTGTACTACGCACCTCGCCCAGATTGCTTCTCTCGGAGATTTGCATCTGAAAATTGAAAAGATAAATAGGGATGGAAGGGTATTTGTAGAGGTTAAAGAACTTTCTGGAGATGAGAGGGTTAATGAGATAGCACGAATGCTGAGTGGTAGGATTACAGAAGTTTCTCTCAAACATGCAAAAGAATTACTTGGGAGTTCAGTATAAGAGAGTTGAGGAAATATAGTACTGTATGAAAGGTATGATTGTAATAAACAGAGAATTTTGTAAGGGCTGTTTATACTGTGTTGATGCCTGTCCTTTGGGTGTAATCATTGTTGAAGATAAATTTAATGAAAAAGGATATTTCCCTGCTTATCCAGGGAATCCTGAAAAATGTACCGGCTGTGCAATATGTGCCCAGATGTGTCCAGAGATAGCTATAGAAGTTTTTAAAGAGGAAGATGAATAAAAGACTCGCAATAGGTATTGACATTGGTGGGACTAATGTTAGAGTAGCGTTAGTTACAGATAAAGGTGTAATCATAAAGAAGTTGAAGGAAAACGCATCAGAAAATGCAATTGACCTTGCCCTTAAGTTAGCAGAAGACCTTTTAAATGAGGAAGTTGCAGGTATTGGGCTTGCTGTGGCTGGTGTTATTGATAGGAAGAGTGGCAAGGTTCTGGTATCACCCAATATTCCTTCCGTAGAAGGAGTTAGTCTTGTAAATATATTTATAGAGAGATATCATCTCCCAGTGTTCATTGAGAATGATGCGAATGCCGCAGCCTATGGAGAAAAATGGCTCGGCATTGGAAAGGAATTTTCAAACTTTGTCCTTTTTACTCTTGGTACAGGCATAGGAGGGGGGATAGTTTATGAAAAAAGACTGCTAAATGTTTCTGCAGAAATAGGTCATATGACAATACATGCCAATGGTGAAAGATGCCAATGTGGTAATTCTGGGTGTCTTGAAGCTTATGCTTCAGCAAGGGCATTATTATCAAAGGTTATATCTGCCCTTGAAGAAGGGAGAGAAAGTTTGCTGAGAGGTCTTTTTAATGGTAATTTTTATAAGCTGACTGCAGAGGATATTTATAAAACAGCCCTTGATGGAGATATCCTTGCGAGGGAAATGTTGAAAGAAGCAGGCAAGAATCTTGGAATTGGAATTGCCAACATGATTAATATGATGAGTCCTGAAGCTATTATACTTACAGGTGGTCTTATAGGGGCATGGGATATTTACATTCAAGAGGCAATAAAAGAAGCAGGGAAAAGGACATTTAAAAATCTCTTTAATAAAGTTAATATCATCCCTTCTTTACTTGGGGATGATGCTGGTGTTTTTGGCTCAGCGGGGCTTGTCTTTGAAAATATGGAGAATAGGAGGATTTCTGTGTGAAAGATAAAAAAAGACTCTTTAGAGAATATGTTGAGGCTATACTTATAGCATTGGTTCTTGCCCTTTTTATAAGGACATTTATTATTCAGGCATTTAAGATACCCTCAGGCTCGATGATTCCCACACTCCTTGTTGGTGACCACATACTTGTTAATAAGTTTATTTATGGAACAAAGATTCCATTTACTGAGAAACGCTTTTTAGTAATAAAGAAGCCTGAAAAAGGGGACATAATAGTCTTTAAATATCCTGAGAACCCTAAGAAAGATTTTATCAAAAGGGTTGTTGCTACAGAGGGGGATACACTTGAATCCAAAGATAAAGTTATTTATGTGAATGGAAAGGCGGTTGTTGAACCATATGCATACCATAGCGATAGGAATATAAGACCAGGAAATAGTGATGTAAGAGATAACTTTGGACCTCTTATCATACCACTAAATAAGATTTTTGTAATGGGTGATAACCGTGACCAGAGTTATGATAGCAGATATTGGGGTTTTGTTGATTTGAAAGATGTCAAGGGTGAAGCACTTATAATTTACTGGTCATGGGACCCTAAGCACTGGCTTAGATTTAACAGAATAGGGAGGTTAGTGAAATGAAAAAAGCAATCCTATGGCTTTTAATTTTTGTTTTTATTGTATATGTCGGACTAAAATTTGGTTTTCCATATTATCGGTATTTAGCTTTTAAATCTGATGCAAAAGAGATCGTCAGGGTTTCCATTGAAGCAAGAAATGAAGAGGAGATAAGAGATAAGATTTTTGAAAGGTCACAGGAGCTAAAGATTCCTATTGAAAAAACAGATATTGAAGTTTCAAAAACGGACAAAAGTATAGTAGTGAAGACATCATGGTTTGAGGTTGTTGATATACTCGGTGTATATAAAAAGACTCTCAAATTTTATATTGATACTTCACTGTAATGTTTACAGGTATAATTTCAGAAATGGGGAAAGTTACCGCTTTGCGGAAAAAAGGAGAAATTACTCACCTTTATCTTAAATCAAAAGAGATTCTAAAAGATGCGAGGATTGGTGACAGCATCTCAGTTAATGGCACTTGTCTGACACTTGTTGAAATAAAAGGTGATACTATGAGATTTGACCTCTCTACCGAAACTCTCAGAAGCTCAAACTTGGGTCTCCTTAAAGTGGGTGATCTTGTAAATCTTGAGCCCTCACTCCGTTCTGATTCAAGACTTGGCGGGCATTTTGTTTCTGGACATGTAGATGAGACAGGAATAATAAAGTCGAAGACAAAAATCGGTGAAATATTCAAGATAGAAATAGAAGTGTCTGAAAACACTCTCAATTTTCTTATAAAGAAAGGCTCTGTTGCGGTAGATGGAATAAGCCTTACAGTTGTTGATATACTAAGAAAGAGTTTTACAGTGGTAATTATCCCTCATACCGCAAAAATAACAACTCTCGGCTTGAAAGGGCCGGGGGACACAGTAAACATAGAAATAGATATGATAGGAAAATATGTTGCAAGGTTTTTAGGAATGGAGAAAAAGGACTCAGGTCTTATGAAAACCCTTTTGAAAGAGAAATACATTAAATGAAATTCAAAATTCAAAAAATCAGGGTTAAATTTAATGAAAAGATTGTCATTCTGAGCTTAGCAAAGGATCTCTAAAGAATTATAAATCACAAGTGAAGACTTTTATAGAGGGGATTGGCTATGGAGAAATGTAAATTCAATACAATTGATGAAGCAATAGAAGATATTTCAAAAGGGAAGATGATAATTCTTGTTGATGATGAGGACAGGGAGAATGAAGGTGATCTCTGTATGGCTGCAGAAAAAGTCACACCAGA
>JACAEY010000098.1 GCA_013388605.1 Nitrospirota bacterium
GCCCCTTTTGGGGGACCTACTAAGCCATCTTCTTCCATCAACTCCATTATATTCGCTGCCCTGTTATAACCAATCTTGAGTCTTCTCTGAATAGATGATATCGAGACCTCTCCTACTGACTCTGCAAACTCAACAGCCTTAAGATAAAGCTCGTCTCTTTCTCCTGTGGCTCCATCTTCTTCTAACTCTGTTTCCTTTAATCCTTCAAGTATTGAATAATCAGGTTTCCCCTGTGATTTTATAAAATCAGTGACCGCTCTTATCTCCTCCTCAGTGATAAAAGCACCATGGACACGAATAATCCTTGTGCCAGGAAACATGAGAAGCATATCACCTTTTCCAAGGAGCTGTTCTGCTCCATGTGTGTCAAGGATTGTTCTTGAGTCAATTTTTGAAGAGACCTGGAAAGATATACGTGCAGGGAAGTTCGCTTTTATGATACCTGTGATTACATCAACAGATGGTCTCTGTGTTGCAAGTATAAGATGTATGCCTGCAGCACGACCCATCTGTGCGAGACGAGCTATAGCATCTTCAACTTCGGCTGCTACTGAGAACATAAGGTCAGCAAGCTCATCTATAAAAATAACGATGTAAGGCATTTGCTCTTCAATTTCTGTCTGCGCATTATAATTCTCGATATTTCTTGCAGCCTTTTCAGCGAGTACCTTATATCTTTGTTCCATCTCAATCACTATCTTTTTCAATGCATCCGCAGCCTCTTTTGAAGTTGTAATCACTGGCGAGATAAGATGTGGTATTTCTTCATAAGCTGATAATTCAAGGAGTTTAGGATCTATCATCAGCATCTTTACCTCAGAGGGAGTCGATTTATATAGCAGACTTATAACCATAGAATTTATAGATACACTTTTGCCAGAACCTGTTGCACCGGCAACAAGAAGATGTGGCATTTTAAGTAAGTCTGCAATGATTGGCCTTCCGAATATATCTTTACCAAGTCCAAGTGTAAGTTTCGAGCTACTCTTTTTAAAATACTCTGATGAGAGAATTTCCCTTAAAGATACTATTTCCCTATGAGTATTTGGAACCTCTATGCCCAGGGTTGATTTGCCAGCAATTGGTGAAACCCTTACACTCTGTGCCTTGAGCGAAAGTGCTAAATCATCAGCGAGGGATACAACTCTGTTTATCTTCACACCGGGTGCAGGTTCAAACTCAAACATTGTAACGACTGGACCAGGATGAACCTGTGTAATCTTTCCTTCTACATCAAAATCTTGGAGTTTTTTTTCTATAAGAGTGGAATTTTCGAGCAATTCTTCTTTTGATGGCCTGAGAGAAGTTAAGTCATAGAGCTTGAGGAGTTCAAGAGATGGGAGTTCATACCCCCCTATTTTCTTAGGTCTCATAGGTGAAATCTCAGTTTGAATACTGGGTATAACCTCCAGCTTTTCTCTCATCTTTTCTTCCATAACGCTTTCTTCAATAACATGTCCTTTTTCTTTAGCTCTCTGTCTTTTCCGAACCACAAGCTTTGTAATAGAGAAGGGACTCAACAGGATGATGGAACAGAGAAATGAAGAAAGGGAAAAGATGTAAGCTCCGGGAAGGGAGAATAAGCTATTAGCAATATATGCGATTTCTTTTCCTATAAGTCCTCCGATGCCGTCAGGGTATCTGCTAATTTTAATATCGAATGTCATGGAGAAAAGTGATAGCATAAAAGAGGATGAGACAATAAATAGGATGCCTCCTAAGAGATATATCTTATGACCCTCTTTCCCAAGTAGTCTTTTCACACCGAATGCAATAATGAGAAAAGGGATAATGAATGATCCAAGACCGAGAAATATTATCAACCAGCCTGAGGTATAAGCTCCTACAGTTCCACCAAGGTTCTGAATTGGTTCAGATGGTAATGTTAAGCGGAAAAAGGGAACAGGGTCTTTTATATGGTGGCTGATCAAACTAAGAGAAAGATAAATACTACTCAGGATGGAAAGGACACCAGCAATCTCTTCCTTTATACGCTTTATCCTTTCAACCATATACCAGCTATTATAACAACTGCCAGTGCAAATCTATAATATACGAAGAGGTTTAAAGGATATTTCCTGAGAAAGCTCATAAGAAATTTAATTGCTATAAGACCAATTATGGAGGATGTCAAAAATCCTGCAGTAAAAAGTTGAAGATTATAATGTGCCTTAAAATCTAAGAATTTTTTAAGGTGGAGTGCGGTTGCTCCTGCAATAATCGGTGTAGAAAGTAAGAATGAGAAACGTGCTGCTACATCTCTTTTAAGTCCTTTAAAAAGCCCTGCTGCAATCGTTACACCTGAGCGTGATACACCAGGTATCAGTGCTGTTGCCTGAGCAATTCCAATAAATAGAGCATCTTTCAAATCTATATTTTCAATTTCCTTTTTTTTCTTTGAGCCTTCAGAAGCTAACATTATAAAACCCACTGTTATTAACATTACACTGATTAAAAATGGTTCCCGTAGTTTTTTCTCAACTATATCATTTAAAAGGAAACCTGCAATACCTGCGGGTATTGAGGAAAAGATAATCATGCCAAGGAGTTTTTTCTTTTTGAAAAACAACTCTATCCAGTCTTTCCAGAAACAGAAGATAAGAGCTGTCAATGTTCCACCGTGGAGTGCAACATCAAAGGTTAAGGTGTTGACATCTCCTTCCCATCCAAAAAACCATGGCAAAAGTATGAGGTGAGCTGTACTGCTGACAGGAAAAAATTCTGTAAGACCCTGTGTGATTCCAAGTATAATAGCCTCTATCAAATGCTAAACCTCGAATATTATCGGCATGATCATGGGTCTTCTGTCCATGGTCTCTCTGAGATATTTTTTCAGGGTACTCCTTAGCTTTGCCTGAAGAACTGATGAATCTGATATGACCTCTTTATCAAGTCCTTTTATAGTATCTGTTAATAGCTTTTTTACATCATTTATTACTTCCTGAGAAGCATCCTCGAAAACAAAACCCCTTGATATAATGTCAGGACCAGACACAATGTTACCAGTAAGTTTTTCTATTGATAAGAGTATGAGAACTATTCCGTCATGTGCAAGCCTTAAACGGTCGCGAAGAACCATCTCTTTAACATCTCCAACACCCTTTCCATCTATAAAGACCCTTCCAGAGTTTACCCTTCCATTTTTCCTTGCTTCTTTATCTGATATTTCAAGGATATCACCATCTTCAAGAATAAATATATTTTCTTTAGGAATCCCAAGTTTCTTAGCGAGGATTGAATGGTATACAAGGTGTCTGTATTCACCATGAATAGGCATAAAGTATTTTGGCTTTACGAGGTTTAACATGAGTTTAAGCTCTTCCTTTGATGCATGTCCTGATACATGAACTTCAGAGACCTTCTCGTAGAAGACATTTGCACCTCGCCTGAAAAGGTGGTTTATTATCCTTCCTATTGAACGCTCATTACCTGGTATCATGCGTGCTGATAAGACAACTGTATCTCCTTCCCTGATTTTGATTTCTTTATGTTCATCCATTGCAATCCTTGAGAGAACACTCATCGGTTCACCCTGACTTCCTGTCGTTATGATTACAGCCTCGTTGTCTTTGAGTGTCGGGAGGTCTTCAAGCCTGAGCCACGTGTTTTTTGGTATTCTTAGATAACCGAGGTCAAGAGCAATCTGTGCATTTGAAACGATACTTTTTCCGCATATTATCACTTTTCTATTAAATTTAACAGCAACATCGATTGCCTGTTGTATCCTGTGAATGTTTGATGCGAAGGTAGCAATTATGATTCTTCCTGGTGCAGAAGAAAATATGTTCTCAAATATGCGTAAAACCTCCTTTTCTGAAAATGTGAACCCCCCCTTTTCAGAGTTTGTGCTATCAGAAAGGAGAAGAAGAGTCCCCTTTTCTCCATATTCAGTGAATTTATGGAGGTCCATTAATTGACCATCCACAGGAGTTGGGTCAAGTTTAAAGTCTCCTGTATGAACAACAAGACCAACAGGTGTCTGAATACCAAGCCCGACCCCATCAACTATGCTATGTGTAACCCTTACGAATTCAACAGAGAAGACCCCGAGCTTTATGACATCTCTCGGTTTTACAGGTATAAGTTCAATATTTTCAAGATTATGTTCAAGGAGTTTGCTCCTGACAAGTCCAAGAGTGAGTGCGGTACCATACACAGGGATGGAGATTTCTTTCAATAAAAATGGAAGGGCTCCTATATGGTCTTCATGTCCATGAGTAAGGACAATTCCTTTTATTTTTTCGACATTATCGAGGATGTATGAGAAATCAGGTATAACAAAATCTACACCGAGCATGTCTTCTTCAGGAAACATAAGACCAGCATCAACAATGATTATGTCATTATTGTACTCAAAGACAGTCATGTTTAAACCAATTTCTTGAACACCGCCAAGGGGAATTACTGATAGGATATTTTCCATTGATAAATTATATCAAATTTTCATAAACATAAATGTTTTCAGGACGCTATTCTTCTCTTAGGGCTATTACTTCAACTTTTACCCTCGCGGTCCCCTTTTCATAAAATCCGAGTTTTTTTGCAGCACCCATGCTCAGGTCTATGATTCTTTTTTCAGCATCAAAATTTTCTTCACATGAGAAAGGTCCACGGTCATTTACCCTTATAATAATTGAGCGGTTATTCTCAAGGTTTGTAACCTTCACATGAATTGGAATAGGCAGATATTTATGTGCACCTGTTAATCCATCTGGGTTGAAGACTTCTCCGTTCGCAGTCATATACCCTCCTTTTTTAACAGTCTCATAACCATACCAAGATGCAATTCCTCTTTCACTGTAATTTTCTGCTTCTTCCACAGACATTGGTTTATAAGTCTTACCATTGACCGTATAAGGAGAATTTTTTACACGACCTAAACGGATGGCTTCTTTGGGAGAAAGTCCATCTATTTTTTCAATGTCTTTATTAATTAATGGCCAATCTAATGGAGCTTTTACTACCTCAAAAGTATATTCACCAATTTTATAAAGAAGCTTTGTTGTGCCAGCAGTTAACTCATAAGTTCCTTTTACTACCCATATGGTACTTTTTAAAGCCCCTTTTGTTATCCTATATGGTGCAGTAATTATTGAACAGCTTGACAATATTAGGTATCCAATGATGAGTGTTAGAATGATTTTTAACCCAACTAAAGGGTAGGCTAATCTCATAACTTTAAAATTATGCTTATTATACAGGATTACCGAATGTTTTCTATATTCTTTTAAAGTTTGTGGTATGATTTCTATACACATGTTCAAAATAAGAGACACAATATAACTGGATACCTCATAAACACAATGAATCTATAGGATAATTGTATTGCAGACCCCTTTCTGTTAAACCCGTATTACGTTAGGGTGTAGCCACAACCTAAAGCATAAGGAATGTTATATTGCGAGCCCTGACACCTAAGATAACGGAGAGTTAAGGATAAGAGGCGGTGGCTAAAAGTCATCGCCTCATGAATTAATCATTCAAGTAAGTCTAAGGAGAAATAATGTCTATGGTGCATGGTTGGTGCCAAAAGTACATGTTGCACATGCTGAAATATTAGCATATCCTCCAGACTGGTTGTTACTATAAGCTGTGTTTCCATCCACAA
>JACAEY010000073.1 GCA_013388605.1 Nitrospirota bacterium
ATTCAAAACCATAATCCCGTGATTATGATTACTGCTTTATTAAATATGAAAAAGTATCCTTAGACGGAGCTAAAAGATGATAGGAGAAAAAAATCAATCTGTAGAAAAAAATAAATCTGAAATAAAAGACCTCGTGGAGACTGCTGAACTCCTTTTAACTACAAGGGGGGATTATCAGAAAATGCTCGATGTAATAGCTCTAAGAGCCTTAAAAGCTTCAGGTGCTGATAGGGTTTGTCTGATAATGAAGAACGAAAGAGATGAGCTTAAAATAGAATCTGGACTACCTAAGGATGCCCATGGAATTGGGCAAAAAATTACAATAGACATAGGCGAAACCTTCCTTAGAAGGATAATAAAAAGAGAGGAATCCATTGTTTTGGTGACAAATCCTTATGAAGACCCACGAGTTGCATACATGAGAGGACTTGTAAGGACATATGGAATCTCTTCAATATTATTTCTCCCTCTTTTTTTTGAGGATGAACCTATAGGGATTCTTGTTTTTGATAGGATAGGCAGCGAGAGGTTTTCAAGAGAGGCACTCGAAAAAATCAAACTCTTAGGACGGTTAGCTTCTACGGCAATAGGTATGGAACTAAAAAGGCAGAAAGATCGACAAAAAATTTTGACAGATGAAAAATTGCGCACTCTAGGAGAACATTCTTCAAGAATTGCCCATATAATAAGAAATAGTTTGACAATCATAGGAGGATTTTCAGGTAGATTACTAAAGTATTTACTGAAAGAATCAAGATCAGGAGAATCAAAAATTGACAGCAGACTCCTTGACACCTTATGGGGTACAGCAAAAATAATAGATGGTGAGACAAAAAAACTCGAAGGAATAGTTAACCATATCCTTACCTTTATGAGCTTTAAAAAACCAGTTATGGAGAAACACAACATCAATAAATTTTTAAAAGATGAATTAACATTATCTCCTGCGAATGGTATTAAGACAAGACTTAAACTGGATAAACAATTGGACAGGTTGAATATGATTTTTGATAGGAAGATGTTGTCAATATGTCTGCACGATTTAATTCGGAACGCTATAGAAGCATCTGCAACAAGAATAATTATAAAAAGTAAACTGAAGCCAAGACAAAAAGAGGTCATAATTTCAATTATTAATGATGGGAAGAGAATCAGCCCAGAGATAATGAAAGACCTTTTTTCTCCTTTTGTTACTACAAAGATGGACGGGAATGGTTTAGGATTGGCAAATGTTCAGTCGATTGTAAAAAGTCATGGAGGTGATATCTCTGTCACGAGTGATGTATTAACAGAGTTTAAAATTATACTTCCTTTGCATAAAACCTTTGGATCTAAAAATAATGGAGAATCTGAAAATTCTTTATAGATTTTAAAATGGAATCCTCAAATAGTAGCACTATGTAAAAATCTTATTAGGATTTAGAATATTCTTTGGGTCAAATACGTGTTTTATTGATTTCATGATAGACATCTCTGTCTCCGCAATTTCCATTCCCATATAATGTGCCTTTGTTAGCCCTATGCCGTGTTCACCAGAGATAGTACCACCAAGTTCGAGGGTGTCCTTAAATATATGCTCAACAAGACCAATCCCCTTTTCATATTCTTCCTTATTATTTTTATCTACCATGATATTTACGTGTATATTGCCGTCACCTGCATGCCCGAAGTTTACGATTCTTATGCCGCTTTTCTCTGAGTGGGCCCTGAGCCGTTTTAACATATCAGTTATCTTGTTCCGAGGAACAACTATGTCTTCATTTATCTTTGTGGGACTGATATGGTATAGTGCCGGAGATAGAGCGCGTCTCGTCTCCCATAGCTTGCTCCTTGCAATTTCATCTTCTGCTACACTCACTTCTGCTCCAAGATGGCAGCATATCTCAGCCACTTTTTCAGCATCTTTTGTAATCATTACTGGATGACCATCAAGCTCGATAAGGAGAACTGCTGCTACATCTTTCGGTAGGCCAACAGGCTTAAAATTCTCAACTGCTTGTATTGCTTCTCTATCCATAAACTCAAGAGTTCTTGGTATGATCTTTGCGTTAATTATCTCTGATACAGCATTCCCTGAAGATTCGAGATCATTAAACTGAACAAGTAAAGTGATAACCTCTTCGGGCACAGGAAGGATCTTAAGCCTTATCTTCGTAAAAATTGCGAGTGTACCTTCAGATCCTACAAACAATCTCGCAAGGTCATATCCAACAACCCCTTTTGGTGTTTTTACGCCAACTTTAAAGATCTTCCCATCTGGAAGTACTGATTCGATCTCCATCACATAATCTCTCGTCACTCCATATTTTATTGCTCTTGGTCCACCAGCATTCTCAGCAACATTTCCACCAATAGTACAGAAATTCATGCTCGCTGGATCTGGTGGATAGAAGTAACCAATTCGCTCTAAATTCCGCTGAAGTCTCCCATTTATTAAACCTGGTTCACAAATAACATTAAGATTCTCTGTATCCACATCTATTATCTTATTCATCTTTTCAAAACTAATGATAATTGCACCTGACTGTGGCACAGCACCTCCTGTTGTCCCTGTGCCAGCACCCCTGGGAACTACTGGGATATTTCTGTCATATGCATACTTCATTACTCTTACAACATCTTCAGTAGACTCTGGCCATACAATAGCTGAAGGACGGGCCTCAAGACCAGATGCATCAAAACCATAGCATATAAGGTCTTCAGGCTCTGTTGATAGCTTTATATGAGGCAATGACTCTATCAGTTTCAAGTCCTATTTCATGCCTCAACAAGCTGTATTGATAATACCTTAGAAACTCCTGCTTCTTCCATTGTTATTCCATAAAGATAATCAGCCGCACTCATTGTAGTTCTATTGTGCGTAACTACTATGAATTGTATATCATCTGAAAGCTCCTTTAGCATTCTTGCAAATCTTTCAGTGTTAGATTCATCCAAAGTAGCATCTGCCTCATCAAGTATACAAAGGGGGGTAGGTTTAATCAAAAAACTTGCAAAAAGAAGAGACAATGCTGTAAGCGTCTTCTCCCCACCTGAGAGAAGATTGATATTCTGAAGCTTTTTCCCAGGAGGTTGGGCTATTATTTCAATACCTGTTTCAAGGATATTTTCTTCATCTGTCAAAATGAGGTCTGCCTTTCCTCCACCAAAGAGTGTTGTAAAGACCTCAGAAAATTTCATCCTTAATATCTCATAAGCATCCTTGAGCCTTCTTTTTGTAGTTGCATTTATCTTTGTTATTGCTTCTTCAAGCTCTGTTATAGATTTCAAAAGGTCTTCACGTTGCTTGCAAAGAAAATCATAACGGCTTCTGAGTTCTTCATACTCTTCAATAGTGCCAAGATTTACTGGTCCGAGCTCCTGAATCTTTTCTTTTAAAACAATAAGTTTCTCCTCGTCCTCAGGCGTAACTGACTCAACTTCTAAGGTATCTATATCAAGACCATAATTCTTTTGGATATTAGCTGAGATATTTTCTAACTTTACCTTATGTTCTACCCTCGAGATGTCGATTTCCATTAATTTACTCGAAAGCAATTCTATTTCCCGCCTGACAAGTTTAATATCCTGTTCTGCTTTTATCAGTCCTTGTTTCTCCTCTTCCACCAAATCTTTTCTCTCAGATATCTTTCTTTTAAAATTGTCTGCCGAAAAAACGATAGATTTTATCTTTTCTTCATTATCCCGTACCTCTGATTCCCGCTGAGAAATTCGAGATCTGACAGAAGAAATTTCCTGAAATAAAAAGTCCTTTTTATGATCAATCTCCTCTATATTTTTAATTAGGGCTTCTTTTTCCCTAAAAGCTGATTCTATCTTTTCTTTTAACGAGGCAATAGTAAGACGAAGGTCAGTTACTTCTGAACGAAGACTCTCAAGGTTTGTTCTCTTTTGAACAATTTCACTTGAAAGAGAAATATTTTCTTTTTCCGCAAGTTCCTTATTCGCTTCATATGACTGAACCTCATGTTCTTTTTCCTTTATCAAGCTTAGTAAAGATCTCCTTTCCTGATTCAGGTTGTCTGCCTCAGTTCTTATATAAGTAAGTTTCCTCTCCAATCTCTCTTTTTCTTCTCTTTGTTTATCTTCTGTAAGTTTTAAAAGTGATAACTCTTTTTCTATTTCCACAATTTTAAACTCGATATCACTCAGTTCAGACTCCCTTTTTTCAATATACTCCTGAGTTGAAAATAACTCACTTTCTATCTGTTCAGCGTATACTTTTTTGTTTTCGAGTATTAACTCAAGTTCTCTTATCTCTCTTTTTCTCTTGAATACACTCTTGACTTCTCCTGCTATAACAACACCTGACGGTTCAATAACCTCTCCATTAAGAGTTGCAAAACAAAAACGTTTTCCACATATTATCAAATTGATAGCATCTTTAAGACTTCTGACTATAAAGATATCGTCTAAAAGGGCTTTTACAATACCTATATAATCTCCTATTGTTTTCACAAAAGAAGATGCCCTTCCAATTGCACCCTCAGGTACATCTACATTCACAGAGGACTCACAATGAATAGATGGATTTACAGGTAAGAAAGCGATTCTATTAAAATCTTTTTCATTTAGAAAAGAAATTGCTTTTTCAATGTCGTTATAAGATGAAAGTAGGTATAGACCCACTTTCTCTGAAAGAGCACCCTCAATTGCTTTTTCATATTCTTTATCTACCTCGATTATGTCTGAAATTGATTTGAGCGTATTGAAACCGGTATTCTCAATTATAAAATCCCTTGTTGGTTTGTCAAAAATTATTTCCTTGAGAGATTCTAATCGTGTTTTATATGATGCAATCTCCTCCCTAAGATTAGAAAGTGCAGCCCGAATCTCTTCAATCTTATTTCTTTTTACTGAAAGCCCTGTATTTACAGATTCTTTATTTTCCCTTAAAATGCTGAGAATCTTCATTTTTTCTTTGAGTTTCAACTCTGTATCATTTATAAAAGAAACTATTTCTATAATCTTTTTTTGCAGATTCTCTATATCTTGTTGAGCTGATGTTTCTCTGCGACTCAGTTCTTCAAGAGATGACCTGAGCCTGCCCAATTCATTCTTTAAGGAACTACTTTCTTCTGATTTCTTAAAAAGAACTCGTCTCTTTTCCTCGAGAAGTTTTTCTTTATCAGATACCTCTTCTTCCAGAGAAGATAGAAAATTTGTTTTTTCAAAAAGTATTTTTTCTTTCTCCCCTAAATCTGAAAGAATTTCATCCCGAATAATTTCTACTTCTCCTTTTCTAAGAAGGGCTTCTTTCCTTCTAAAATTAAAATCTTCTTCTTGTTGATAAAGCTTTGAGAGATATTCAATCAGATTATCTCTTTCAGTTGCTGAGATAGCAATATTTTTTTCAAGTTCTGCTATCTCATGCTCTAATTCCTGCAACTTTTTTTGGAGCTCCTTTAAAGTTGATTCATTCTCAAGAAGTTCTATGCGTTTTAACTCTGAAATGTTTTCTATCTTTGTAAGTTCCGCTTTTTTCAGAGATTCCCTTTCTTTCAAGATATTAAACTCCGAAATTATCTCGTTAAAGGAATTCTTTAAAGAATCATAATCTCTTTTTGAAATCTTAAGTTCTATAGAACTGACCTCAGAAGAAAGGTTTTTATATCTTTCTGCCTTTTTTGCAATTCTATCAAGAAGGTAAATCTGCTTTTTTACTTCTGAAATAATATCATTTATCCTTTGAAGGTTCGTTCTTGATAACTCGAGTTTTGCAAGTGCCTCTCTCTTTCTTACATTATATTTCATAATACCTGCAACTTCTTCTATGAGAACCCTTCTCTCCTCTGGCTTAGAATTCAATATATTCGATATACCCTCTTGATCAAGAATAGAATAACTCTTTACTTCCAACCCAGTATCAAGAAAAAGGTCTTTTATATCTTTTAGCCTGCACTGATTTTTATTCAAAATATACTCACTCTCGCCCGACCTATATAGTCTCCTTGTTACATAAGCGACATCTGATGAGCCCTTTCCGTTATCATCAGATGAATATCCTGAATGGTTAAGTCCTGATATTACCAAAGTAACCTCTGCCATACCTCTTGTTTTTTTCGTGGCAGAACCATTGAATATAACCTCCTCCATCTTCTCACTTCTTAAGGTCTTTGCACTTTGTTCTCCAAGAACCCATCTGAAAGCATCTACAACATTGCTCTTTCCGCAACCATTCGGTCCAACTATACCTGTGATGCCGGGGTGGAAATTAAAAATGGTTCTATCTGAGAAGGATTTAAAACCTATTAGCTCTATTCTCTCGATTCTCATTACGAGTAATATAATATAACCTATATGATTTTTACTGACAAGTATGTTTTAAAATATTCCAATTTGTTTTGACAGTAAAGATATCTCTCTGTTAAAATCCACCAAACATGTATCCTTATATAAAAAGAAAAATAATAAAAATACATGGCAGCTCTTCAGGGGAAATAGAAGATTCTATTGCTGTAGAGAAAAAACTTAAAATCACAATAAATGGAAAAGATTTTATTTCACTATATTGTACACCTATCATGATAAGGGAATTAATAACTGGACTTTTTCTCACAGAATGTATTTTTACAGAAATGCCCACTGAAATAAGTATAGTATATGGAAATGAGCTCTTAGTTGATATAATGAGTAACGAAGTGATCTCAACAGATGACATAACTACTGCTCGGCGCGTAGGAGGCATAACCTATGAAAAGAAAAGAAAAATAGAAAAAATAGAAAATGATTTCTCACTCAATTCAAGGTATCTATTGAATATATTTAATGAATTTCAGCAGAGATCAGATCTTTTCAGTCTAACAGGTTGTTTTCATATTGCTGCTCTCTCAAATGGGGAAAAGATTCTTGCTTTTGCTGAAGACATTGGAAGACACAATGCGGTCGATAAAGTAATAGGATACTCTATCTTGAATAATATTTCTTTCAACAAGAAACTATTGCTTGTAAGTTGCCGTCTATCTTCTGAGATTATTTCAAAATGTTCAAGATGGGGGATTCCAATTGTTGCAAGCAGGGCAGCTCCTACGACCCTTGCAATCGAAATAGCAGAAAGATCAGGGATTACTCTTATAGGGTTTATAAGAGGAGAACGTATGAATATATATACAAATCCTCAAAGAATTTACTTATAACAAAGGATGATTGCAAAGACCAAGAGCTTAAAACCCCTCTGTTCAATTCCATTGGCTCAATGCTTTTTGCTATTTTAAATTGTATTTAGACATTCTGTGCCGGAAGGATCTAAAAGAAAGGTTTAGAAGTTTCGCAGCCTCTTTCTTCACACCCCCTGACTTTATAAGTGCCTTAAGAAGATACTTCTTTTCTATCTCTGTAATTATATCATCAAGATTAATTCCCTTTTCAGTAAGCTCAGGTATTTCTTTCATCTCTTCGGTATA
>JACAEY010000074.1 GCA_013388605.1 Nitrospirota bacterium
ATAGCTGCCTTTGGAGGATGTCTTGTTGTCAATAGGTCAATCGATAAAACCACTGCAGAAATGGTGAGCAAAAATTACCTTGAAGTTATAGCTGCACCTGATTTTGAGGAAGGAACAGTAGAAATACTTTCTAAGAGAAAGAATCTCAGGATAATCAGGATTAGTAAGATTTATGAATTAGAGAAATACAGAACGATTCGATTCGTTGATTTTAAATCATTAATTGACGGAGGCGTAATAGTCCAGCAATCTCCTATTAATAAGATAAAAACAAAAGAAGACTTCTTACTTGCAAGGACAATATATCAGGGGAAAGAATATATTATCGAGAGAATGCCTACTGAGGAAGAATATGATGATATGCTATTTGGATGGAATGTTGAGCAGGGTATTACATCAAATTCTGTGATATATGTAAAAGATGGTGTGACAGTTGGAATTGGCACAGGGGAGCAAGATAGAGTTGGGGTAGCAGAGATAGCGGTCTTCAAGGCATACACAAAATATGCTGACGCCCTATGTTTTAAGAGATACGGTATTCCTTATAAGACATTTGAGCTTGATGTAAAGAACGGAAAGCGGAATAAAGATGCACTCCTTGAGATTGATGAAGAGACAAAGAAAAATAAAGGAGGGCTCGTAGGCTCTATAATGGTCTCAGATGCATTCTTTCCTTTCAGAGATGGTGTGGATATTGGCATCAAAGAGGGTATAACAGGAATTGTTCAACCAGGTGGCTCAGAAAGGGATTTTGAATCTATCATAGCCTGTAATGAAGCTAATCCAAAGGTAACGATGGTATATACAGGACAACGGGCATTTAAACACTGAATTTTTTAAACTGAGTTTTCAAAATAAGCGATTACTCAGACATTGATTTTTTTTCTATATGATCAATAAATTTCTTTAGTCTTTCCCTGTCTTCGCCAGACATTTCCAAAAATTCTATTCCTAAATCATAGAGCATTGTGTCCTCAACTTTGACAGAATAGCACGAAGCAACCCTGCCTGAGAGTGTAATGGGTTCATCTTCGGGAAGGAATACCTCCATCTGCATTTTATTATCTACTTCATAGAGATGTTCACTTTCGATTAACATACCACTTAGACTGAGTTCTTTTATCTTACAGCTTTCAAAAAAATCTGATACTTCTTCAGGAGTAACTATCTGAAATCTTATATAAAGCCTTCGACCACTGCTCTGAAATATGCCAACATTTTTATCTGACTCTTTCTTTTGGTCTTCTATGAATCTTGCTATTTTTCGTCTCATTTCATCAGTGACATTAACAAATTCCATCCCTGCATGGTATATTGGAATTACCTCACCACTTGGGTTTTTCTCACTCTTGCCTAATAAACACCATACAACAACACTTTTTATAGGTATACTTTTGTCTTTATATTTTAGCTTAAGTATATGTTCACTACCTGGATTCAACCTCTTATCTGTCTCGACCAACATCCCTCCAACACTCATATCTAAAATTTTTACGTTCTTGGCAAATAACATCTTGCCATCAATTCCCATTCCTTCTATCTTAAATCTCTTATATCTCCTTCTCTCTTGCACTATACCTTTTCAAGATAAATCAATATATCAATAAAAACAAGAAATTATTTTACCCGAAACATTATGGTATGTTTCTTAATGAAAACGCTCTAAGTTATTAAAGATTGATTACAGTATAACCGTTATTTTTTCCTGTGAGTTGCGCAGTATATTGATTTTCCCTGCACTGGATTTTTGCATTTTTTCCCTTTTGTTGTTTTAGCTGCGCATGTAGCTTTTTTGACCTTTGCCATGAAAACCTCCTCATTATTTAAACTTTACTGTAGTATATCATAAAATTTTATGCTTAATAAGTTCATTTTAAAGGATGACTAAATAAGGTATGAGGTATAATAGGGTTAATGGAAGACATATCTAACCTATACAATGAACTTTTGAATGTAAAACTTAATAACATTGAAAAAGAAAAAAAGAGGCAGTATGATAGCCTGTTCAATAATCTTGTGGAAAAGGGAATGGTGCATGCAGATATTCATGTTGAAATGGCACTGGAAATGGAATTGAATTTTTTCAAAAATTTCATAGAATATGCCATAATTCAGTTTAAAGAATTGAAAAATGAACCCGTTGCCAAGATTTATGAATTGGAGAAGGTGTATAAGTATGGGATAGATAAATTTTTCAGTAATTCCTTACAAAGGATGATCAGTATTATTAATAATGTGCGTAGCTCAATAAATGAAGAATTTGCTATGGAACCTCTTGAAAAAATAAGAGCAGAAGCAATACAGAAATTAGAATCTGTAAAAGAATTAAAAAGTTGTATATTTTATGCTAGATACGAATCGCAATAAAAGAATAAAAGATATTTTGAAGAAAGGTATTGTATCCGCGGCTGCTGTTATGCGCTTTTTGTTAGGGATAGGTGCGGTAGCCCTAATTTTTTTATCACTAAAGAAGAAAAAGAGGAAAGACTGATTTTATGCCTTTTCTATGAATTTCTTGAACCCTTTTAAAATCTTCAGACCGAGTTCCTGGCTCTTCTCAGGATGAAACTGAGTTGCAAATATGTTATTCTTCCAGACCATAGAAACAAATGTAATTCCGTAGTCTGTGATAGTCGCTATCAAACCATTATCATCAGGTAAGACATAATATGAATGGACAAAATAAAAGAACTTTTCATCTTTTATATCTGATAAGATAGGTGGTCTTTTTATAATTTTTACTGTATTCCACCCCATATGAGGAACCTTCAGATTGTTTTCAGGAAATTTAACGACCTTTCCTTTAAAGATATCAAGTCCTTTGGTTAAACCAAATTCTTCTGATTCTGTAAACAATATCTGATGACCAAGACAAATACCAAGATAAGGTTTGCCCTTCTGAATCGACCTAATAACAGGCTCTATCAGGTATTTATCTTTAAGGTTTCTCATACAATCCCTGAATGCACCTACACCCGGAAGGACAATAGCATCAGCATCATTAATAACCTTTGGGTTAGAAGTAACTTTCACATCAGCTCCAACCTTAAGGAAACCTTTTTCAACACTTCTGAGATTTCCCATTCCATAATCAACAATCACTATCATAATTTTTTATTATACAATAACCACAATTACATACTTTTTTATGACTATACATGATTTTATAGAAAACTTAAAAAGTGATAGAAGATTTAACCGCCAAATAATGGAATTAAGATACATTCCACCATTAAAGGCAAGATATGAAAAAGTCATCATACACCAGAGACTCAGAGATGTTTTAAGAAAACGGGGTATAGAGAGATTCTTCAGCCATCAGGTTGAGGCTATTGATTTAATAAGAAAAGGTGAGAATATTGTTGTAATGACTCCTACTGCGAGTGGGAAGAGTTTGATATATAACATTCCTGTGATTGAATCTGTCATTGAAAACCCAGCAAATAAGGCACTTTATATATTTCCTTTAAAAGGACTTGAACAAGACCAGGTAAGAAACCTTAATGGAATTCTTGAAGATATCGGTTTACATCTACCTTTGGTAAAAGTAGAGGCAGAAGGCAATATAAAAAGGGGATTGAGTATAATGCCTGCAGAGATATATGATGGTGACACAACTCCTTATCGAAGGAAAAAGATAAGAGAAGCAGTTCCGAGTGTTATCTTCACAAACCCCGACATGCTTCACCTTGCATTGAACCCTTTTCACAGAAAATGGGAAAGTCTTTTCAAGAATCTCAGGTATATAGTCATAGATGAGATACATACTTACAGGGGTGTATTTGGTTCAAATGTCGCGCATGTTATAAGAAGATTAAGGAGGATATGCAATTATTGGGGGGCAGACCCACAGTTCATTGCAG
>JACAEY010000026.1 GCA_013388605.1 Nitrospirota bacterium
AAATACTTCGTTATCGCCGATGTCAATGTCGTCTTACCATGATCAATATGCCCTATCGTCCCTACATTAATATGGGGCTTTACCCTCTCAAATTTAGCCTTTGCCATCTTTGCCTCCTTTCAAACCTTCTCAAAGCCCATGACCGGGATTGAACCGGTGACCTCATCCTTACCAAGGATGTGCTCTGCCAACTGAGCTACATGGGCAAATTCGTTATGAGTAATGCATACGGAGCCGCATTACACTTTATTCACTCCACTTTTATGGAGCGGGAAACGGGATTCGAACCCGCGACCCTCAGCTTGGAAGGCTGACGCTCTACCACTGAGCTACTCCCGCACTCCTGTAGTTATTATTAATAAGGTTGAGTTTAAAGTTTTAATTTTTAAATTTATTTTTTAATCTCCTTCAACTTTAAACTTTTATCTCTGAACTGTTAACTTTTAATTTTTAAAGCAAAATCCGCTGGTGGAGAGGGGAGGATTCGAACCTCCGAAGGCTGCGCCGGCAGATTTACAGTCTGCTCCCTTTGGCCACTCGGGAACCTCTCCTCTTCTCCTCTATAATCTATTAACATGGAGCCACCGAAGGGAATCGAACCCCCGACCCGCTGATTACAAATCAGCTGCTCTGCCTGCTGAGCTACGGTGGCTTCAGAGTATTTCAAAAAAATGAAGACTAAAAAGGGGAACACTTATATAATTTAAATTTAAAATGTAACAAATTATATTATAAAAAGGTCAATTATGAAAATTCCATTATAAACAATATTTTTTCGATATTCTTAAATTATTCTAAATATTTTTACATCTTTTTCTTAAAATTTCAAAAGCAAAAATTCCTGTTGCAACAGAAATGTTTAAAGAATTTATCCTTCCCTTCATTGGAAGATTAGTTATTATATCACAATTTTCTCTTACTGTCTTTCTTAGTCCTTTACCCTCAGAACCAATTACTATAGCAATGGGACCAGAGAGATCTACATCCCATATCAATTTTCCCCAACCTACTTCTGCACCAATTATTGTTATCTCTCTCTTTTTCATCTCTTCTATTGCATGTTTAATATTTACTACCTTTGAAATTGGAACATATTCCACAGCACCTGCTGAAGTCTTTGATACCTCAGAACTCAGATTCACTGACCTGTATGATTGAATTACTATTCCGTGTGCGCCTGCAGCATCTGCAACTCTAATAATAGCCCCGAAATTCCTTGGGTCCTCTATGCAGTCAAGAACTATAAAGAAGGGCATCTCTTTTTTCTTTGACGGAATTTGAAGTAATTCATCAAGTTCAATATATGTTTTTGGTAAAACTTTTGCAGCTACTCCTTGGTGACCTTTTGGAAATCGTGAATAGAAATCTTTTCCTATCCATTTTATTGAAATATTTTTATTTCCCGCTTCTTTTTCAATCTTTATAATTTCTGGAGAAACTGTTCTGCTTGTTGAAAGGAAAATTTCCTTTATGTTTCTACCAGCCTTCAATGCTTCGAGTACAGGGTTCAATCCATATATAAAATCATACTCCAACCCTGACCCGCCAGTCTGTCCTAACTTCTTTGTCTTCAAGAATAACCCCTTTTTCTTCAAGTTCTTTTCTTATTCTATCAGCTACATCCCACTGTCTTTTCTTCCTTGCATCCTGTCTTACCTTAATCTTTTCATCTATATCTTTTTCAGAAAGACCAATCTTTTTCACAGATATAAGTGAGCGGTACCACTCCTCAGGAGTCCTTACAAAGATATTAAGTACACCCCCAAATTCTGAAAGGACTTCTTTCGATCTTTGCAAAAGTTCTTTTACTTTCATTCCAGATGGCTTGCTATCAATGAATCTATTAATTTCTCGCATAAACTCGAAGATGTGTCCAAGGGCAAGTGCAGTATTAAAATCATCATCCATTGCCTCTTCAAATCTTTTTTTAACCTGGGAGACATTTGTTTCAAAGGCATTTTGAGTTTTTCCTGAAATCCTATCTATTTTACATTCCTCAAGAAAAGAGTTTACCCTAAGTATCGTTGAATAGTATCTATCCAGGGAAATTTCTGTTTCACGTAATTGGTCATCTGAAAATTCTATAGGGCTTCTGTAATGAGTTGATAGCAGAAAAAGCCTTAACACTTCAGGATCAAATTTATCAAGAATTTCTTTTACTGTAAAGAAATTACCAAGGGATTTTGACATTTTCTCTCTATTAATCGTAATGAACCCATTATGTACCCAGTATTTAGCAAAAGGTTTCCCTGTGAATGATTCTGATTGTGCTATCTCATTTTCATGGTGGGGGAAGATTAGATCTGCTCCACCACCATGAATGTCAATCTCATCACCGAGGTGTTTAATAGACATTGCTGAGCACTCAATATGCCAGCCTGGCCTTCCTGCTCCCCATGGACTATCCCAGGCTGGCTCACCTTCTTTTGATCTTTTCCATAGGGCAAAATCCATAGGGTTTTTCTTTCTCTCGTCAACCTCTATCCTTGCTCCAGCTATCAGTTCCTCAGTATTCCTCTTTGATAACTTGCCATATTCTAAAAATTTTCCCACCTCAAAATACACACTTCCATCAAGTTCGTATGCATAACCTTTGTCAATAAGTACCTTTATGATCTCTATCATATCTTCAATATGTTCTGTTGCCTTTGGCTCAAGATCAGGCTTCCCGACCCTTAGAACATCCATGTCTTTGTAATACTCATCTGTATATTTTCTTGCAACAGTATCCCATGAAACACCTTCCTGCTTCGCCTTATTGATTATTTTGTCGTCTAAATCAGTAAAATTCTTCACAAAAATTACATCATACCCTTTATATCTTAGGTATCTATTTATCACATCAAATACAACAGCGCTTCTTGCATGCCCTATATGACAATAGTCATATACAGTTACGCCACATACATACATCTTAACTTTACCCTGGCTTAAAGGTATAAACTCTTCTTTTTTAGCGGTAAGTGTGTTATAAATTTTCATTCAAATCTTTTCGACCATTTCTTATTTTTTAGTACTATAATACTTCCCCTCAATAATTTTTAATTGTCAATTTCCCTTGCTTAAATGGGATCAAAATAACAGATCTTTTTTCATTTATTTGAGATAGTATGATACTAATCCAGAAACCCAGTATATAAAAATTATACAATAACTCCATTCTATGTAGTTGTGTATGTTACTATATAACCCGATGGAATCTTTCAAGATTGACTCTTCTAATCTGAAAAAATTGATTGCTGATTATATGGAAAATGGTTTTCTTGAAAATATTGAAGATATGTTCAAGCATGATTCAAGTTTGTATGCGTTCATAGGAGACCTAATAAAAGACGATAGGATCATGGTAAGACTCGGTATCTCCGCCCTCATAGAAACACTGAAATCTGAAGATCCTGAAAATATTTCAAGGGCGACACCTTCTCTACTGCCACTTCTTAAAAATCAAAATCCGCTTCACAGATGCGATGCTGCCTATCTGCTTGGAATGATTGGAAATAAAGACATAATTCCATATCTGAGAGAACTTGAAAACGATGAAGATGAGAATGTAAGAATTATTGTTAAAGAGTCTATAAAAGAAATAGAAACACGTAATCCTTAGTTTTAAGCCCTATTTAGGAACCCAAACGCCATCCCATTCTTCAGGTGGAACTTCTATCATATATTCACATCTTTTAATAAATACCTTACTTGGTCTATCTTCAGGATTATACTGCAATGATTCATAAAAGTTCTTTAAAGCAGCCTCAAAATTGCCTTTGCGGTAAAGGATAAGTCCTTCTTCAAATATTTTAATATATGGCTTTTTTTCATCATCTATTAACTCAAAAATTTTTATATTCTGTTTTTTACCCTTAACCCTGACTACATCCAGTTCTCTTACTGTAAGCCTTCCCTGAACCTTCTGCATAGTAGATTCGGCTATTATAATTTCTGTGCCATAAATTTTATTTAAAGACTCCAGCCTGGAAGCAATATTTACATTGTCACCTATCACTGTAAAATCGAATCTTTCTTCCGAGCCCATATTCCCAGCCATTACAATACCTGAGTTTATTCCAACTCTCATTGAGATTTTATATCCAGGAATATTTATTTCTTGGGTAAGGGACTTCATCCGCCTCTGCATTTTAAGTGCAGCGAGACAGGCATGTAGTGCCTGTTCTTCATCTTCAGCAGGTGCTCCCCAGACAGCCATTATAGCATCTCCTATGAACTTATCAAGGGTGCCCTGATACTCAAAGATAATCTTTGTCATTTCGGTGGTATATCTTGTCAGTATAGATACAACCTCTTCTGGTTCATTCATTTCTGACATCTCTGTAAAACCAGTAAGGTCAGAAAATAAGACTGTTGCATAGACTCTCTGTCCACCTAATCTTAACCTATCAGGACTATCAAGTACCTTTTTTGCAACCTGAGGAGAGAGATAAAAAGAAAATGCCTTTCTTAAATACCGCCTTTTTTTCTCCACACCTGAATAACTTATGACACCTGAGGCGATAAAATTTATTAAAATTCCAAAAAAGATAGAAGAGTAAGGAATAAAGAAGCCATAATTATCAAAAAGAAAATAGGATAGAAAAATATATAAAATTCCAGCCAATATATTCAAGATGATACTTTTTAAAGGGCTCCATCTATGGTTTATGAATGTCAGAAAGAGAGAGAAAAAAACAATGAGTATTACCGCTTCCTTTTTTCTTAGAGGTTTTAATACATCATCTTTTAGAAGGGATGTAAGCATATTGGCATGTATTTCAATCCCTGGTGTGAGTCTGTCATCAATTATATAAAATGGTGTGACAAACATATCCATTCCCCTGACAGAACTCGGAACCTGGAGATAAAGAGATTTAGAACTGCCGATAACTGATTTTGACTCCTCAGAGACGGGATAATACTTCCCAACAAGTACAATCTTGTCTTTAAAAAACCCCTCTGGCAGAAAAAAATCAGGTTTTAATGCCTTATAGTATGACACATAAGGGATATGGTGAGAAGGTCCCCTGAAATGAACCATACTTCTATAATCTATTTTCGGGGGAATCCCAAGCACTTTTAATACTGAAAGCTCCAATGATGGCACTTCCTGTGTTCCCCAGAAAAATCGTCTGACAACATTATCAGCATCCAAAGGAATCGAAGATATTCCAAAAGATGCTCCTGCCTTCAGAAACTTATCTAAGGGCGTAATTAATATTTCCTTAGAAAATTTTTCTGTCTTTATGCTTTCTATATATGCTGAAAGTACAACATTACCATACTTCTTTATAGCTTCTGCCATTGCTTTATCTTCCAGAGATGTTGAAGGGTCTGAAAAGATTATATCCATCACAACTACCTTTGCTCCTGAACTCCTAAGGGCTTTAATGAGTTCCCCATGAATACCTCTTGGCCAGGGCCATTGGTGATTTATATTTAAGAATGACTCTTCATCAATTCCAACTATAACAACGTCTTCTAAAGGAGTCCCAGGACCTTTTATGCAGGAATAAACATCATATACCTTCATATCGAAATGTCTGCCCGGAAAAGAAAAATAAATTATAAGTGTAAAAATTGCTGTAAATGTAGCTATTCCTGAAAACTTCTTCACAGCTAAAGCCTGTAACCTATTCTAAAAGAAAATGTTGTTCCCTTTGCTGGTAATGCACCTTCATACCAATAGTAAGGATGAGACAGGGTTTCATATTTAGTGTTGAATATATTGTTAATCGCTAAAGAGAGAAAGATTCTTTTTTTGAGGAGCTCTTTCTGTGCATAAAAATCTGTTGTGAAATAGCCCCTTAATTTAATAGTATTATCACTGTCAGCATATCTTTCTCCTATATATGATTCTCTGATGGATAAATATATCTCTTTGGGATGTATAAAGACTAATCTCACATCTCCTGAGTTTAAAGGTACCCCGAACAATTTTCTTTTTGAACCATCAAGATACATACTATCATTGTAATGGTATCTTGCTGAGAAAGAAAAATAACGATTCAATATCTGGTTTAAAGCAATTCGACTGTACCAGAGCTGTGCTTTTTTATTATGATATGGAGCTACTATATCACTTAGCTTTGAATAACCAATTAATGTCTTTATAAACATCTTTTTAGTTAGCTCATACTCTAAACTCCACTGTATGTCTTCTGCTGAACTAAAGTCCATGTCAAATGTTGGTGGTATTAGACCCGAGACACCAACTGGAGCAAGCTCTCCAAGGAATCCAGTAGTTGATCTCTTCTGATAGGCAAACCTGAAGATTCCATTATCGCCAATATTAACTGTAATGCCTATCCTTGGGTTTAGGTCAAAGGTATTATCATCATATATCCTCGAATTAAAAGAACCTACAAGTGTATCATCAGACTTATAATCAGCCTTTGTGCTGTAATATGAAAGGTAAAGCCCGGTATCAAGGATAATTTTTGAAGTGACTGACCATCTATCATATATATGGAAGATAAAATATCTACTTATATGGGTCTGGTGTATTCGCTCGACCCATCGCGGGTATAAATAAGTCCATTCCTCTCCAAAATTTACTTTCTCAAAATTATAGTCTATCCCATAAGATATCTGATGGTAATCAAGAAGTGTAAACATATGCCTTATTCCAAAAGCAATGTTTTGTAATTTATCTGCACTATCGGCAAAACGGGAAAGGTCATTTTTAAAGTCAGGGTTTTCAATGTTATCATTCTCTTTGAAATACCTCAGGTTTGCAATGAGATGTGATACAGGGTTGAATCGCCTGTGATACCCCAAATCAATCCAGTAGCCATTGTCCCTGTACTTTTGATTATCATCATATCTCCTAAAACTTATTGAAGCAGAGGGGGTAATACCTATTTTATCTTTGTAATAACCTAAATTGAGATAAAAATCATCTTTATAGTTGGGCTTGTAACCAAGGATTATCTCAGAATCTAAACTTCTGGTTTTACTGTTTTGGAGATAACCATTGTCTCTAAAAGCCTTTGAATAAAACCAATAAGTAAGAGGAAAATGACTCCCTAAATCTCCACTACCTTCCAGATAGGACTGTATTTCTTCAGAATCTCCAGCAGAATATCGACTCTCTAAGGTAAGATAGTGACCTGGTTTACTTATCAGGGTATTATATCTATTAGAGAAGTTAAGGGAATTAACATTAAGAATTAGACCCTGAAGAATTTCACTAAAATATGGTGTTTCGAACTCATTGTATCCCTGAAGAAAGCTTACTAAACCTAATTTCTCATAAGCCTTGGCAACACCTATATGACTGATATTGCTATATGGGTTTATAAAAATTGCCTTCTGACTATAATATAGAGACCATTCAGGTAGATCAAAAAAATTAAGTCCATAATTTACTGACATCATTCCAGTCTGAGCTCTTTCAAATAGAGCTTCACCTGAAGCCTTCCTGTACGGCAGGAGTTCTATAACCTTCTGTGCTTCTTCTATCGCATTCGCAGGCATATAGAGGTCGTTATAAATAATGCTTGCCAGCTGATGGGGAGTAGAATCAAGAGGATCACATTCTCCAGCCCTTTTAAGTTCTTCAAGTGCCTCACTGAAAGCATGTTTCTGATAATAAGCTATTGCAAGGAAGCTGTGTACCTCGGAGAGGTCAGGTTCAAAGAGGCTAGCTTTTGACAATTCCGTCAACGCTTCATCTATCTTTCCTTCTTTCAATAGCATAATCCCCTCACCAAGGTAAGCCCTTGAAAAAGTTGGGTCAAGTTCATGTGACTTTCTGAATTCAAGACCTGCTTTAATCAATCTATTTATATCAGACAGGAGTCTGCCATAGTTATAATGGTGTGACGCATTAAATGGTGCTACTGAGAGTGCCTCTCTAATTAGCTCGAGAGCCTCAGGGATATAGCCTTCTTCTCGCAGAAGATCAGATAATTCAGCGATTGTTTCGTCATTAAATCTGTTTAGACTGATCGCACGAAGAAATGCCTTTTTTGCCTCTTCTGAATCTCCGGTAACAAATCTATGATATAGACCTAATTTTTCATAACCCTCAGATGAAAAAGGGTTTTCTTTTATTATCCTATCTATAATTGCCTTGGCATAATCCACTTTATTGAGTATGAAATAAATATCTGTTTCAAAGGCAAGGATTGACAGGTCATTCGGAACTACTGAAAGACCTGCTTCACACTCATAAATTGCTCCTATAAAATCACCAAGGAAAATATGAAGATAAGACGAAAAAATGTAAGGTAAACCGTCTTTTGGAAATAAAGTTTTAGCCTCATTGAGAACATCTCTTGCTTCATCACTCAGGTTTTTAGTTATCAATACATATGACTTTCCAAGCAGTGATAAAAGGTCTTTTCTTCTCTTCAATGCCCTCTCAAAATATTCATTTGCTTTTTCTATATTCCCTTTTATAAGTTCATTAAGTCCGAGACCTGTAAGTGCAGATGAATTTTCAGGTTCTCTTGATAAGATATCTTCAAATTCATCTGTACTTTCTTCAAACCTCCCTTCATTAAAAAGTTTTTCTGCACTTCCAAGAAAGCCTTCTTTAAATTTTAAATATTTTAAGAGTCTCCTCTCCGAGAGGTAATATGTCCATTGAATCCTGTCTCTTGGTCTTACAATGAAAGTCTTAATAGGTGCTTGCCGGGCAAAGACAACCGCTTGCTCATTTCTACTAACAATAATAGAACCAAATGGATTAAAAAGCTGGATATTTCCCTCCAGCACTACAAGCCTTGATTCATTATCCTTTACAGAAAGGCTCCATTCTGTACCTCTTATTGCTGCTGTTGCATATGGTGTCTCTATTATCAAGCCATCTTTAAGTCCTTTTGAGCGTGTCCATATCTCGCCTGATTCAAGACTGAGCAATATCTTCATTGCTCCTGTCTTTTCTTTATGTGTAGTTACCTCTTTTATTATAAGTGTGGTATTGCTACCCAATTTAAGCTGTGTGCTATCTTTAAAAAGGATGGATGCACGGCTGAGGTTACCTGTTTTGATAATATCGCCTGGTATAAGTTTTTGACCTGTAAGTGCTGGCTGGAAATTTTCTTCAGGAAAAAGCTTTATTATGACTCTGCCAGCGGTAAATATTATTTCTCCTGCATGACTGTATCCTTTTCTCTTCAAAATATGGTCAGAGCCATAGGTTAGAGAAAATGTCAAAAAGAACACTATTAAAAAGACTAAAAAAACCCTTAAAATAAGGGGCACTCTCATGTCTTTTTTATGTGGTGATAGATTTTTGCCCGCCTATTCATACGATTTTTTTTATAAGATTGTCAAGAGGAAAATACATTTGTGGTCCGTAAAAAATCAAAAGTAGACATCACCGGGAAAGTCATAGGTGATATTTACATATCTTATCAGTCCCTTATTGATATACTATTACTATATGAGTTCAAACAAAGGTAAACTATTCTTGTTGGCATTAACGATTTTTCTTTTACTTACCCACTGGGATTTAGTTGCTTTTCAAAATACTGATACTACATCAAATAGTTGCACCTCAGTGTCAAATCCTCTTGAGGTAAAAAATGAAGAAACAGAAGAGGCTTCAATCGATGAAGAAATACAGAAAATCCAGAATTCTTATGAGAATATTGTTGATATAAAAGGAAATTTCATCCAGAAGAGTTATATAAAAGACCTCAGGCAGCGTGATATTTATAAGGGTCAATTCTACATAAAGATGCCTTTGAAGGTAAAATGGTTATATAAAGGAAAAGTTGCTCAGGAGGTTTTTATTGATGATAACGAGATACTCATCTATCAGAAGAAAGAAAAACAGGCATTCAGGGGAAAATTTGACAGGGATACTTATGGTCAGTCACCAATATCCCTCCTTAATGGATTTGGAAAAATTCAGGAAGAGTTCTTAGTCTCAAGAAAAAACAAGAATCTCCTGCTGAAACCAAAAAAACCCTTTGGAGGAATTCTCACAGTAGAGATTGAGCCATCTAAGAGTAAATTTCCAATAGGCTCTTTTATAATTACTGACATACACTCAAATAGAACAGAGATTATACTACAGGATATCGAACTAAACACAGGCTTAAAAGATACATTTTTCAAGCCATCTTTACCAGCGGATATAAAGATCCATGAATATAATCCTGGGAATTGATACCTCCTGCGATGACACTGCAGCATCAGTTGTAGAAAATGGAAGAAAGATCATCTCTAATATTGTTTCTAATCAGATAGAAATACATAAAAAATATGGCGGTATAGTACCAGAGCTTGCATCACGGAAGCATATAGAAATGATATGGCCTGTTGTTGATGAGGCATTAAAGACAGCGAGTTCAAAACTTGAGAGTATCTCAGCAATTGCAGTATGTCATGGTCCCGGTCTCATAGGTTCACTCCTTGTGGGTTGCTCATTTGCAAAGGCATTGTGTTATTCAAAAGGAATTCCTCTAATTGCAGTAAACCATCTTGAGGGTCATATATTTTCCTCTTTTCTTGAAAAACCAAGACCATCTTTTCCCTTTATTGCCCTTATTGTTTCAGGAGGCCATACATGTCTTTATAGGATTGATAATTTTGGTAAATATAAGGAGCTTGGAAGGACAAGGGACGATGCAGTAGGTGAGGCTTATGACAAGATTGGAAAACTTCTTGGACTCGGATACCCTGGAGGCCCCGTCATTGAAAAACTGTCACAGAAAGGAAATCCCAGATCAATAGACTTTCCTAGGGCTTATCTTCCTGATTCCCTTGATTTCAGTTTCAGTGGTATAAAGACAGCGGTTCTGAATTATATAAATAGTCAAAGTATAAAGAGAAATACCCCTGCTATCCATTCTGGGTTTCAGACTTCTAATTCCACATTAATAAGTAACATTTGTGCATCTTTTCAGGAAGCTGTAATTGATGTTCTTGTCAAAAAGACAGAATGGGCAATAAAAAAGGAAGGCATTAAAAAGGTTGTCGTCACGGGTGGGGTTGCTGCAAATAATGAGCTAAGAAAGAGGATGAAGAATTTAAGTGACAAACACGAAGTAGAAATCTTTATTCCCTCTCCTTTTCTCTGTACTGACAATGCTGCTATGATCGCATCAGCAGGCTATCTTCATTATAAGTCAAAAAATTTTGCAGAACTTAGTTTAAATCCACAGGCTTATTTACCACTCTAACTCATGTGCCTGTATTTCCAAATGAAGATGTCTTAAAACAGATGAGACCTTAAAAATAATCAGTGCAGGAGCAACTATTTCTGCAAAATCTTTAAACCATTTTTTATTTTTTAAGAAGAAAAGACCTTACTTCCCTGATAAAGCTTCTGAAATCATCGAGTCTTTTCCTATATATTCCATAGGTGATCGAACTATCTATCCCATTGTATCCATGAATCAGGAGATTCCTGAATCTTATCATTGACTTGTAAGTCTCGATATTCTCATTTTCTATAATTCCTGCCTCTTTCAGAATATCCATGCATTCAGAATATGTCTGAGGTTCCCTCAAGTCAAGGCTACTCACCAGATGTTTACATATATCTACCATCTGTTCTACTGCAAGCTCAATATTCCTTTCGATGAATCTTTTAACAATAATTTCTCTGTCAAAGTCCTCTAAAGTATTCACTTTAACAAGGGAAATCTCCCTTAAAAATTCTTCAATCCTTCTTAATTTTTTTTCAATAAGTTCCCTATCAAGCATATTTATCCATCCCGGATATATACCTGTACTCCTGATAATCAGAGATAGTCTGTTCCCTGAACTGCCTATAGGCTAACCTGTCATTCATAACAAGAATTACCCTATTTTTCATAATCTGATGCTTCAAAAAAGGAGAAGCCTTGTTAAGGACGACAATGTCCAGATCTTCATTGACCAACTCTGAAATAGCGGTTATATATTCTAAGAGCTCAAGACCTTCCGGGGGATTCTTAAAATATATCCCAATATCAATGTCGCTTGCCTTTAATATAGAAGGTAAATGTGATACAATCCTTACATATAGTGCAGAGGCTACAGACCCAAACAAGACAGCAAATAGGACATTCTGATCTTTCATCAGATATTCCTTTATCATCTTGATTTTTTCTGATTCGATGGATGAAATAGGTGTATTTTTCTTCATACTTAATTATAGCTAAATTGAAAGATTTTATTAAGACAGCTCATGGATTATCACTTTCTTGAAAATGATAGTTTCTCCTGAGTAATTTTTGAGTCATCATGCGGAAGCAGGAATCACGCTATTAAGTCTCTAATGTTTTGAAGATGCATTAACCAAAAGTTGTCCAATAAACGACATTTATTATATTATTGACCTGATTGTTATCTATGAGGATTTTAAAAATATGAACCTGAGAGAAAGGCTCGAGTCCCGGTCTTGCTCCTGAAAGTCTTTGAACCTATAAAGCAATTGGCTATTTAGAAGAAGTATAGGATACAAAAGGTATATTCCTCGAAGAAATATTGCCAATTTATCCAAACTATCAAAGGACTGATTTCAGAAGTTCCTGTTGTTATTGCAGTCTATTCTGAATGTATCTCCTTCTACCCGTGTGCCGGTATTTCCAAATGCAGAAGCTCTGAAGCATGGTGTTTGAGCATTGCCATTTAAATCAATATTTTGTTCTATGCAATAACTAAAGTTCATCCCAGTACCAGGTCTGAAACCCGGAAGCACAGCCTGAATCAAGGCTATATTGTCATTGTCTGCTGCACATGCTCCTAAGCTTGCTGTATAAGTAGCACTTTCTGCAAAGAACTGCTCCTCAAGAAGCCTCAAGGTCTCAAGGTTTGTGTAAGCCTCGGTCCTCGCAGCCCTTTTCTGCTGACCAACATAGGCAGGGATTGCTATTGCCGCAAGGATACCGATAATAGTAATAACTATGATAAGCTCAATTAAACTGAAGCCTTTCCCTTTCATAATTATTGCCTCCTACTAAGAATTTATAATTTTAAAATTGTTTTTGTCTGTAGCTTTGGCTACAATTTCTCTCTTTTTAAATAGTCCGTCTAATATAGACTGTATAATATTTTCTAAATAATAAATTAGTTGTCTTGGGAGAACAGCAAAATCTATACCATAATCGAAGTCTTAAATGTTTTAAAAATTAACTTTTTATTTATATAATTATACAATGGCTTTTTATAGTTACACTTTGAATTAAGGAAATTAAAATGCATAAATGTAACAAAAATTGTCAGAAAAATTAATACCATATTATTGAGCCGTCTTTTGCTTTTATAGGAACTCGTCGCAAGGGTATCTGCTTTTCCCACAAATTCCTGTTTTCTTTATACCACTTAATAGTTTTCTCAAGACCATTCTCAAAATTAATTTCAGGAATAAAACCTAATATCTTCTTTGCCTTTTCACATGAAGAAATATGATTTTGAACTTGACCATATCGGTCTGGTATGTATTTAAGTTTTTTCTCATTTAATCCAAAAACATCAAGTATTTTATATGCTATTTTGAGAACACTTAGACTATAACCTGTACCTATGTTGAAAACTTCCCCTCTTACTTTTTCAAGTGGTGCATGTATAGCAAGGTCAATAGCCCTCGCTGTATCTTCTGCATAAATCCAGTCTCGTAAGGCTGAACCATCACCATGTATAGTAAGAGGTTCGCCAAGTATGCAGCTTGTTATAAAACGGGGGATAACCTTTTCAAGATGTTGTTTAGGACCATAATTATTAAACGGTCTTATTATCAGTCCAGTCATATCATAAGCTTTGATATAAGAGTATACAAGTCTGTCCGCACCAGCTTTTGCTGCGGCATAAGGGCTTGTTGGATTGAGAGGATGATTTTCATCCATCGGCTCATATATGGCAGTACCATAAACTTCTGAAGTAGATATATGTATGAATCGTTCTATTTTAACAGAGTGTTTGAGAACAGCATTCGCAACTGACTGGGTACCAAGAACATCTGTTACAAAAAATACTCTATGTGAATAAAGAGAGCGAGCAACATGGGTTTCAGCGGCGAAATGTATAACGATATCAGACCTGCTAACGAGATCACTTACTAGGTCGAGGTTATTAACATCTCCATACCAAAACTCAAATCGTTTTGAGTTTCTAATATCTGGATCTATATTTTCAATGTCACCTGAATACGTAAGAAGATCAAGTACGATTAAATGGTAATCAGAATATTTTTTAAAAATGTAATCAATAAAGTTACTCCCAATAAACCCTGCTCCCCCAGTCACAAGAATCGTCTTCATTATAGCCTCCATAAAATTTTATTCATTCTATTTCTTGTTTAAAACTTTTTTGAAAATTTTTGCAATATATATTATGTCTTTTTCATTCAATAACGGATATAGAGGCAAGGAAATTGTGCTTTTCCCAATTTTTTCTGCAATTGGATAGTCTCCCTCACGATATCCAAATTTTTCTTTATAATATTTAAGCAAATGGATTGGTCTATAATTTACAGCTACACCTATTCCGTGGTCTTGTAATGACCAAAGTATTAAATCTCTTCTTTCAGAAGGAACAAGAACAGTAAATATGTGCCTTGCATGCTTTGTATTTGGAAGTGTTTTCAAAAGTCGGATACCTTTAACAGTACCCAACTCCTCTTCATAAATTTTACAGAGTTTGTTTCTCTTTTGCCATAATTCTTCAATCCTTTTCAGTTGACCAATAAGAAGAGCAGCGTGGATGTTGTCCATATTATATTTCCAGCCAAGAAGAAGCATATCCCAGTGCTTATAGCGTTTCGTATATCGTTCTATAGCGATTTTATCAATCCCATGAAGTCTCAACATTCTGAGAGCATCTGCAAGTGTTTCATCATCAGTACTTACTGCACCACCCTCACCAGAGGTTATATTTTTTGTTGCATAAAAGCTGAAACAGACGGCATTTGACAATTGACCAACTTTAATACTATCTCGTGACGCCTCAATAGCATGAGCTGCATCCTCAATGATTTTAAGGTCATACTTCTTTGCAATCTGACTAATTCTTTTCATATCACACATCTGACCATATATGTGAACAGGAATAATAGCCTTTGTCCTTTTGGTAATAGCTGACTCAATGAGTTCTGCATTTAAATTTCCTGTTTCTTCTTCTACATCTATAAAGATGGGTTTAGCTCCTGCATGAAGTATGGCATTTGAAGTTGCACAAAAGCTCATTGGAGTAGTAATTATCTCATCGCCTGCCCCGATACCAAGAGCGATTATGCTAAGGTGAAGCGCAGCTGTACAACTTGTAAGTCCTACTGTATACTTTTTACTAATATATCTGGAAAAATTTTGTTCAAATTTTGCGACTTCTTCACCAGTAGTTAAGAATATTGTTCTAAGAACAGAACTCACCCTGTTTATGTCATCTTCATTTATACTGTGCTGAAAGAACTCTATCTTTTTCATAATAGCTTTATTATAATTATAATATTTTTTTGAATAATAGATGTTTATAACGCATGAAAAATGTTGATTTTACATATAAAATCCTATGATATGATTACATGAATAGGGAACATAAAAAAAACACAAAAGAGATATCCCCTGAATTTTCAGTAGTTATTCCAATCTATAACGAGGAGGAAAATATCCCTGAACTATACAGAAGGTTGATTACTGTAATGGATAAATTATGCATCGATGAAGGATACACTGTAGATAATTATGAAATAATAATGGTAGATGATGGTAGCAAAGATAACTCATGGCAGCTTATCAAAAACCTCCATAATAAAGACACAAGAGTTAAAGGAATAAGTTTTTCGAGAAACTTTGGGCATCATGTTGCTGTTCTTGCAGGAATCGACCATTTAAAAGGTAACTATGCTATTTTGATGGATGGAGACCTCCAAGATCAACCTGAGGAGATACCAAAGCTCATAGCGAAAACAAAAGAAGGATATGATATTATTCAAGGAGTTACTTTAAAACGGCATTTAAATCCAATACAAAATATCTTCTCTAAGACATTTAATAAAGTATTTACAAAAATTTCCACTGTTGATCCTAAAACAAGAGTCGGATTATTCAGATGTCTTACTAAGCCTGTTGTCGAATCGATCAAAAAATTACCTGAAAGAGCTATTTTTTTCGGAGGTATCGTATCATGGGTTGGATTCAAAACTGCTCATGTGCCTGTTAATAGAGTTCCAAGATATGCGGGTAAGAGTAAATATAATTTTCTGAAACGTTTTGGTCTTGCAACAAATGCGATTATTTCCTTTTCTGAAAAACCTCTTATCTTTATATTTCAGCTCGGAATAATTGTTTTCCTTTTTAGCATATCAATGTTTGGTTATGCTATCGTTAGAAAGATCTTTTATAATGTATCAATTATAGGATGGACTTCTATTTTTGCAGCAATATTTTTCTCAACAGGACTTATTACATTGAGTCTTAGCATCGTTGGGCTTTATATTTCAAAGTTATTTATTGAGATTAAGCAGAGGCCAAAATATATCATAAAAGAGAATATTGAATGAGTATTAATTGCTAAGAGTCAGTCCTCTTGAAAAATATTTCCAATGACATCTAAAAATAATAAGGATTTGACTTTTCAAAAATTGGATTTTCAGGTAACTGAATAATAAGTGTTCAAAAAATATTATCTTATTTTTCTATTTTGTTTTGTGGTTATAACAAATATAGCCGGTTTTATTAATTTAAAAATTATGTCTCAATTGCATATAAGTACTGATATCTACCTTTTTATGGGACTTGCAATATTACACTTGTTTGTTGTTTCAAGTAGAATGATAATGTGGTTTAAAATTCTAACAAAAGTAAGGCTTTCTTTTGCATATCCAGCAATAAGTATAACTTTTCCTGTAATGCTACTTGTCTCAAATAAGTTTTTCGGAGAAACTGTTACTTTATTAAAAGTCTTAGGAACTCTGTTAATAGTCGCCGGCATTTTAGTTAATCGATACAATAATGTCTAAACTTCAACAATTCGCTTTTTTTCTGCCGCTCACAGCATCCTTATTTACTGTTGCAGGAGAAATTCTATATAAATATTCAGCTAATATTAAGGTGCGAAAAACTGCAAAGATAAGATGGTTTTCATTTTTTATGATAGGAAATTTTGTTTTTTTATTTTCAATAT
The DNA here is from genome assembly GCA_013388605.1 of Nitrospirota bacterium. Lineage (GTDB taxonomy): Bacteria > Nitrospirota > Thermodesulfovibrionia > Thermodesulfovibrionales > SM23-35 > JACAEY01. The sequence continues at coordinate 17,050 of JACAEY010000026.1, forward strand.
TATGTAATTTTTTAGCAATGAAGTTTATACCTCTATTTGTAGTGTATACTTTTACTGCCTTGAACTATGTTTTTTTAATGATTGCTACAAATGTTATCTTAAAAGAAACAGTAAAATGGAATAATATCTTTGCCTCTTTCCTGATTTCATTAGGGGTTTTTTTAATATCATCTGAATTATAAAAATCTCTGGAAAGATCTTATTTATTGTGAAAATACTTGAGAGTATCAGCACGTAATCCTAATCTCAGTGTCTCAAGACTTATGACCTCTTCAATAGGTATATTCGCTAGATTAACATTTGCTCCAAATCTTTCTATAAACCATACCTGTTGATGTTTTCGGGGTGTTTCAAATATTAATAAGTCTGGTGATACGCCAGAATCTATTATCTCGTTTACAAGCCCCATTCTTATCTCACCCGTTTCTCTAAAAAGTCCGACAGTACCTGTCTCACGCCCTTCTAAAATTACATAATCAGCACCAGCTCCTAATTCCTCCTTTATCCACTGTACCCATTTCGCAGGGGGGGTTACAAATTCTATATCTTTACTACCAACTTCACTATAAACCTTAAAATATTTTTTAATCTTTTGTATACATTTCAGTTTTTCTTTTCTCGGAATTTCCACCACACCATCAGATATTTCTGCAATATCTACCTCTAAATGATTAAGGTAATCAATATATTCATTTATCTTTGATTGTGTATAGAAGATTTCAAAAAGTGTTCCTCCTGAGGATACCTGAATACCGAATTTTTTGTAAATATTTATTTTTTCTTTAATTATCTTACTGACTACTGCAGTCCCCCATGCTAATTTGGCAACATCAATATACTGGGCACAATTCAATAGGTAGTCTTTCAGATATTCCTTCCCTATACCTTTGTCAAGAATACATGTTAACCCAGTCCGTCTTTTCGGCTTTGTCCTTTTTGGTAGACTTATAATCATCCAATTATCCTCCTCATTTAATAGTTCTTCCACAGGATTCACCTGCGATTTTACCATAAGTTAATATATCAAGTAAGGAGTTACCCATAAGGCGATTCGTTCCATGAATCCCCCCTGTAATTTCTCCAGCTGCATAAATTCTATCTATAGATGTTTCACAGAAGGTATTGATTTCAATCCCTCCATTCTGGTAATGAACCATTGGGGTCACAGGAATCAGGTCTTTATATGGGTCAATTCCATTATGTTTTAATCTTGTAAAAAGAAATTTAAAGGTATCTAAAAAATTCTTATTTTCCCCCAGTGCCGGCTTCAGATCAAGATAAAAGCTATCATATTCGAATTTATTTGTCTTTGCAGCTCTTCCTTGCTTAATAGCCTTAATTAATTCTTTTGAAAGCTCATCCCGTTTTAAACCATCAGTTTTGATGGGCTTACCATTAACATCAAGAATTTTACTTCCTGAACTTCTAAGGGTTTCTGGAATTGGAGTGCCGTTAAGTTTACCTTTCAAAGATATACATGCTGGATGAAATTGAAAGGAATCATCATCAACCATTTTTAATCCAAGTTTTCTTAATGACTCATAAAATTGAAAGTCTGTTATTGCCTGATTGGTAGATCCATATCCATTTAATTCAGCATATTGCTTGGATCTTCCACCACAGCAAAGAATAACATTTCTGGTTTTAAGTCTTTGAACTCTTTTGCCATGAGAAATTACTAAAATAAAAAAATCATTTGCTTTATGAATTTCTTTAAGAACTGTCCAATTCATTATCTTAATGCCAATCTTTTTAACTTCTGAGTAAAGTGCCCTAATAATTGAGATGCCAATATGACCTTTTTTTGAAAGTATTCTCGGCACAGAAATGCCTTCGCATTTTTTTACAATATAAGTATCATCAAATTTATCAAAATCCATTCCTAATGTGTTAAGCCAGTATAATAAATTTGTACTATTATCTGTCATAATACGGATTAATTCCTTCTTCCCTTTATAATTTCCTCCAATATAAGTGTCTTCAAAATGAAGCTCTGGGCTATCTTCAGGCAGAACAGAAATTTGTATACCACCATGAGCTTTTGCTGTATTGGAATGAAAAATGCCACCAGCTGTTATAACAAAAAAATTATTGGTATGTTTGCTTAATGAAATAGCAGATGATAAACCGGCACCACCTGCACCAACAATAATAGCATCAAACATCTTTATAAACCCTTTAACGGTAGAGTAAAAATATCTTCAATTAGATTCGAGTACTTATCACCCATAATATTGAGTTGATTATATATTTGTTTTGCATTCATCAATAAATCAGCTCTATCTTTTCCTTTAACTAAGAATGCCCCGATTCTGTCTGTAGCATTTGTTAAATGTTTTACCATATCCCCTTTAACTACATAAAATTCGCCACAAATAAGAGCTTTATTTGATACCTGTTTTTTAAGAGCTACACAATTTAAGACCTTATCAATCCCCTTTGCTACGATAAAAAATATTCCATAATGTCCTTTTATCAAATCATAATTAAAGTCATACTCATTAAATTTATATTGTTTGCCTAAGGCATAATCTATCAAACACTGCCGTACATCCACTCCTGTAACTAATGGAATTAAATCTTCCTCATGTCCACCACCAACTCTGCATGCAAGTTCTACGATGATAGGTCCACGTTTTGTTAAAAGCATCTGAACATATAGTGGCCCCTCATTTATATTGAAGGCTTCCACAGTTCTTTTTAATAATTTCTTGATTTCCTCAAAGTATTGACTCCCATATTTACTTGGGAAGATATGTGCTAAACAGATGCCGATACTTGGAGGATTGAAATATGTAACTCTATCAGTAAGGATAAGAAGATATAACTTATTTTTATATATCCATGCACTTGCAGTTACCTCGTAACCTTTAACATATTCTTCCACAATTAAATTTCCAGCCCTGGAATATTTTAATGCCTCATTTATGTAATCGAAAAGAACATGTTCATTATCAACAAAGAAAACTCCTCTCTGCCCCTGAGAGTCAACCGGTTTAATAACAACGGGGAACTTCAATGATTTAATCTTTTCTTTGACAGTTTCTTTATCTTTAACATTGTTTATGGTGATATATTTGGCGGTTGGGATGTTGTTATTAGATAAAGTTAATTTCATCTTTTTCTTGTTGGTAGCAAGTAAGGCAGTCTCAGGACTTATAAAAGATGGCAGATTTAATTCGTGGGAAATTTTAGCCGCAACTGTTACTGGCTGATCAGTACCAATAGTTAAAATTCCACTGATATTTAATTTTCTGGCAATTAAAAGATTTCTTTTATAATCATTTGTACTTATATTAAAACTATATGAACCTAATGACATCCCGGGAGCTTTTGGATTGCAATCAACTACTGCTACAGCAATACCTTTTTCTTCTGCCTGTTTAATTATTTTTTTTTGAAGTCTTCCTCCACCGAGAACCAGCAAAACAGGTTTTCGTTTCATCCTTTCTCAGCTAACAGCCTAATTTTTCTATAGAATCTCTTTCTAAATAACTCTGGGTTTTTTTTATTAAAAAATATCATAATCCTTTTTATTTCATCTTTACACTCTTCAATCATTGAATCTAATGACTTTGTGCTTGCACCTCCAACCCCTTTCCTTTTTTCAATCAACTTATCTAATTGAAAATTCTCATAAAATTTCTTATTGAGAATCTTATGAAGATTAATACCAAATTCTTTTGCGGTAACATATATAGATTCTGGGGTTATTTTATTATTATATTTATCAATCTTATCTATTGTCTTAGCAACAATGTTGTAAGCTGTTCTATTGTCAACATTATAATGTGTAACTATATAGTCTGCTATATCAGTAGCTAATGTAAAACCCTCTTTAGCTGAGCTCAAAAGTCGTTTTTTATTAAATTTACAATGATCTATAACCTCAGTAAATAAATCTACTGCTTTTCTGGTTTCATTAATACATTCCGGGAAATCATAATAGACAAAAATCCTGTTATCAGGTTGCCCACTTACCGTATGTCCAACTGCAATAATACTTAAAAATCTTCCAAGCATACTTCTCGAAAGCCCTCTTAAAAATGTAAGTGAATACGGGTTCTTCTTTTGTGGCATAATTATACTTTTGCGAATGTGTAAAGGTGACAACTCAACAAAACCGAATTCTTTTGTACACCAGATTATTAATTCTTCAGAGAATCGACCAATTGTCGTGAGAATCGTAATTAATGGAAGAGCTGATTCTATAACTATATCATGTCTCCACATTGCATCCCGTGTATGGACAATTAGACTATCAAATTCCATAAGTGTTCTTAAGTAGTTACGGTCTAACGGAAGCTGAGAACCATTTACACTTCCAGAGCCAGCTGGACTTTGGTTGATATTAATATAAGCATCTTTCAATCTATTCATATCCCTTGTAAGTGGATATAGGTAACCCAATAAATAGTGCCCGAGTGTAGTAGGATGAGCATGTTGAAGATAAGTAAAGTCACTCATATATGTTTTTTTGTATTGCTGTGCCAATCGTAGGAGTGTTTTACAGAGAGTTGCTAAACTGTAGCTTAATCGTACAATACCTTCTCTACATATAATCAAAAAAGCAATGTTTGTTGCTTCTCGCCTTGCACGACCTGTATGGATATAATTGGTTAAGTTTCCAAGTTTTTTCCTCAAAAAAAATTCCCTATTTGTATAAACATCACCTATGGATGGATCAAATGGAAGTTTTGTTATGGGTATATTTTTAAACTCGATCAATTTTCTCAACATAGATTTTCCTATATTTTTTCTTATAATTCCTTTCTTCATTAGCATGGCTGTGTGAGCCATATCAGCTATTCCCAACCCCTCATATAAAAATTCTGCTGATCTTAGCTCGTGTCTATAAGCGCTGTCCATTAAACTTTTGGACATATTCATATATCTAAATTTTCCAATTTATAAAATTGTTCCTCAAAAGAAATTTATCAATATTTTACATAAATATTCTTATAATATGTATAATTTAGAAAAAATGTATGATTATTTTGGAAAAAACAGACACATTTGACCCTTCCGCTTTTGAACGCCTGAAAAAAGCTGAAGAAAAACATTTCTGGTTTCAAATACGAAGAAAGTGGATTTTTACTAAAATCAGAAAATTTATTGCCCCTCCTGCCAAGATCCTTGAGGTAGGGTGTGGGACTGGAAATGTGAGTAGTTTCCTTGCACAAAAGGGTTATAAGGTTACTGGATGCGAGTTCTATTCTGAGGCAATCAAAAGAGCATGGCAAGGTTTTCTTATGGTCCAAGGTGATGCAAACAACCTCCCTTTTCGAGAGGATAGCTTTGATATCATAGGCTTGTTTGATGTTATTGAACATTTTCAGGATGATATCTCTATACTCAAAGAAGCATATAGAGTTGTAAGGAGAGGAGGAATTGTCACTGTAACAGTACCTGCAAGGGAAGAGCTTTGGAGCTGGTTCGATGAGACCTCTTTACATAAAAGAAGATATACAAAAGAAAATTTAAAGCAGATTTTTCTCAAATCAAACCTAAAACCATTATTATCTGAATATATATTTATGCTTCTTTATCCTTTCATGAAATACACGAGAGGAAACGAAAGGAAAAAGGGTGCTAACCCCTTTAAGATAAATAGGTTATCTAACACTCTTTTTAGAAGCATTTTTGATACAGAAAGACACTTGTCTAATTATTTTTCTTTTCCAATAGGAACGTCACTTATCGGGGTTGCATGTAAACCCAATTAGAAAAGGGTGGGTCTTTTGCCCCCTTCCTGTGTAAAATTAAGATTTTGATTTATTTTTCTCTCTTAAGGCGAGATAGGCATTGCAGAAATTGGCTACAAGATCCTTTTCATTCAGTTCTAAAGCTGCATTAATCATCTTTCGGGCCTCCGCGTCCAACCCCTTCATCATGAGGGCAAAAGCAAGGCTCGAATACGGCATTGAGAATGTTGTTTTAGTTTTCACTAAGGGAGCAGTCTCGAGAATGATCTCATCATATACGAGTTCTTTGGGCTTTCTAAATTTTTTTATGATTTCGGCGTACTTCTCAGTGTTTCTTACGAATATTTGCACGGACCCATCGAGATATATGAGGACCCATTCATTATCTTTAAGAAGTCTTAAAGTAAGGGGGAAAATCTGTCCTGTATAATCAGCGGTTGCCTCGTGGACTATCAGATCAATGTTATATTTTCCTAAAAGCCTTTTCCAGTAAGGTTTAGTATTTTCTGGGTTGGAGAACTGGTTTTGGGTAGAGATTTCAATTTTCCCAAACTCTTCAGGCACCAAGGCACTAAGAGCGCTTCCCAGAGCAAGATCTCCTGGTTGCATAAAATTCTGTTGTGCATCTCTTATGGCATACCCGTCAATCGTTGCGTCAATGGTGATGTACCGGGAATCCTGAAACACCTTGTAGTATGGATAAAGTTTAAATATCAGATAGCTACCTCTATTGGCAGAATTAAACATGTTTGCTTCTATATGATTTTCAAGAAGAAATGTTACTGCTTTTTCAGGATAGAAATGTTGGGCTCTGAATGAAAATATATGTTTATAGTCTTTAAGTCCGTATACAGTGGCGAATATAAAAAATAGTGAAAAGATTACCGACATAATCGGTGACGTATTGAGCCTTCTAAAAAAGGGGGTACCTTTAAAAACCCTGTAGTTTTTTGTTAATGGGATCGCTGTCGCTATAAAAAGGGGGACATACCGTAGTGTTGTTAACGCCGCAAAAGAAGTGAAAAAGACAATCGCAATGATCGTAATATCTATAGATTTTTTCCTGATCGTGTTTAGGGCAATGAGAACGCATGTCATACCAAAGAGAATCCAGAAGGATATATTAGATTCAAACGACGCGTAGGGATATCTTGCCTCTTCCAAAGGGCTCATATATTCTCTGATACCTGTAAATAGCCATTTCGAGCTTGTATGTGCCGTTATGACTCGAATAAGCCCTGCATGCCCATTCGGGTTTATGGAAGAGAAGACTATTGCTAAGAGACATGCTGCCAAGAGTATCAAGATTGCTTTCTCTGACAAAGGCTGGCCAATAGGAAGGCTGGGTGTAATCCTCTTTGCAAAATATTTTAGCGTCTCTATCAATGCGTAAATAAAAATGACAACCAGACCAAATATAAAGCCTGCGTGCATATTAGACCATAAAAGCATCAGAGGAGGAATAAAAAGAAGCGGCTTAAAAGAATAAGGGGTTTCTCTAAATTTTTCGAAGAGCGAAATGAGAACAAGAGCAAAGAGAAAGGAAAAGTATTGCGGTCTGTCGAGCTTGTATGGCAGAAGGGCTACGGTTATCAATAGTGCGATCAGCAGGGAGGAATAAAGACCTCTTTTCCGTAAAACAAACCATAAAAGAAAAACATAAGCAGAAAAAATTATTGATTTTAATAGAATTATCCCTGTAGGGCCAGCAATGGTATATAGTTTATAGAAGATAACCTGTGCAAGCCAGTACTGCGAGAGCATAAATATCTCTTTGTCAGTCAATATCCCCTTCCCATGAAAAGTAAAAGGGTCATCTTTTGGAATCATTTTATGTTCATATATGTATTCTCCAGTTTTAAGATGAAAAGGAAAATCGATATCAGCGATGGGGCCCAAAAAGGTAACAATTAAAGCAGTTAAAAAAAGTCCGATAATAATTTTTCCCTTCATTAATTTATCAGCCTTATTGTACTTCAGTATCAATGATTTTAGAAGTCGCGAGTATAATTGAGATTTTTAGTAGGAAATCGTGCAAAGGTTTTTAAAAGTCTATTGGCATTTATGGGTATAACAGGACATAAAAAGAGGATGGGAAACCCCATCCTCTTTTAGGATATATGTAGTTCCTTAATCAGCGGTAACAACCTTTCGATAAATTTCGTTACCATCGCCATCTTGCCCTACTATCGTGATTGTGCTGGCAACCTGAGTACATGAGAGGATTCCAGCACCACTTGCACCAGACCAGAGAAGAGTACCAGCTGCAACTTTTCCACCTGCCCATGGTGATTGAGGCGCGGTGGGGTATAAAGTTGATGCTGATCCGTATACGCTAATCCATTGAGTACATACTGAGCCAGCTAAGGCAGAATTAACCATGTCACTGCTGTCAACTGATCCACTTAAGTTAGTATCTACCTCTCTAAGGAGTGAACCGGCTCCGGTTTTTATGGATGAACTCAGCCAGTTCTGTAATTCACTGGCTGCTGCTTCTCCGGCCTTAATTATGGAGCTTCTCTTTGCCTTTTCCTGTGTTCCGAGATATGCAGGGATAGCTATTGCTGCAAGAATACCGATGATAGCCACAACGACCAGAAGCTCAATCAAGGTAAATCCTTTTTGTTCCCTTAAATTGTTTACTGCTTTAAACACCTTTAACCTCCTTTCAATAATTCTGCTATTCGTGCCCATCGCACTCATCCGTTACGGTCACGAATCACGATAAAATCTCTTTCCTCACCTCCTTAATTTGTTTCTTTACCAAAAATTTATAATTACTTTTGCAAGCTTTATACCATAGCTAAAAGTAATAGTCAATGAAAAATATTTTGAGGTGGTAGAATTTAAATAGTAGAAAAATCAATGGGTTAGAGATTCACTATTTATTAAGTATGAATTACAATCTGGTCGAGTATGATGAGTTTGATACCTTTAAATGTCAAAAATTGACAAAAAACGGCATGCATATTTTTTATTTTTGCACATTTCATGATAATTGATTGACAAATCATCCTCTTGGTTATGACCGCAAAAAGGCTTTCTAATATTGTTTAAAACTCGCCTATATATAGTTAGATATTTTTGGGTTGAAATCAAAACTAATTCAATGGCTTATCTTTGCCTTCTCTAATTCCTTCACCCTCCGCTCAAGCTCCCCAAATGTAAGTTTATAGAGTGTAAGGACATCATGCTTCATTTCTATAGCATGTCTTATATACTCAGATTCGAACCTTCCAAATTTTTCACCCAGCATCACATGTCCCTCAGCTATTAATCTTATATCGCTTCTAATGGCCTCGATCTCAACCCATGTCTTTTGCATAAGCTTTTCAGAGCTTTCCATCCTCTTTTCAAGTCCATCCATCCTCTTTTCAAGCCCATCCATCCTCTTTTCAAGCCCATCCATCCT
>JACAEY010000087.1 GCA_013388605.1 Nitrospirota bacterium
AAAGTTCTGGCAACTGTTGCGGATACTGGAAAAGCAAAAAAGGTTCTTGTATATAAACAGAAAACAAGGAAATCTAGTAGAAAACTAAGAGGACACAGACAGCCTTATATATCGTTAAGAATTAAAGAGATTATTTTGGGAGGAACATATGGCACATAAAAAAGGGGTTGGCAGTTCAAGAAATGGGCGTGATAGCGAATCAAAACGTCTCGGGGTAAAGAGATTTGGTGGTGAGTTTGTTCGTGCAGGAAATATCCTTGTGAGACAAAGGGGTACAAAGTTTCATCCTGGAATGAATGTTGGTAAAGGATCAGATGATACCCTTTTTGCTAAGATTGATGGCATCGTGAGTTTCGAAAGGAAAGACAGATCGAGATTAAGGATAAGTGTATATCCGTTTGAGAGACCGATTACTCAATAGATAAATTGATTTTTATTGGGTTATAAAGGCGGGTGAATCCCGCCTTTTTTATTAGAAATAGAGAATTGTATTGTCAATTCATCATGCAATTTGTTGACTATGTTAAAATTCATGTGAAGGCAGGAGATGGAGGGAAGGGATGTATTAGCTTCAGAAGGGAAAAGTATGTGCCAAGAGGTGGTCCAGATGGAGGGGACGGAGGAAGGGGTGGACACATAATTATAAAGGCGACTGAACGACTAAATACCCTTCTTGATCAAAAATATAGAAAAGAATATAAGGCTGAAAGAGGTAAAAATGGAAAGGGTAAAAGAATGGACGGTGAAAATGGCAAAGACTTGATAATATATGTACCAGTTGGCACGATAATAAAAAATGCAGTTGCAGGTGAGATAATAGCAGATCTTGATTCAGACGGCAGAATCTGTCTTATAGCTAAAGGAGGGAAAGGGGGTCTTGGTAATGCCCATTTTGTCACACCTGTAAGACAGGCCCCAAGATTTACTAAGCCCCCAGAGAAAGGTGAAGAAAAATGGCTAATACTTGAGTTAAAACTATTTGCTGATGTGGGATTGATAGGGCTTCCAAATGCAGGCAAGTCGACGCTAATATCAGTTATTTCTTCTGCTAAACCTAAGATCGCTGATTATCCTTTTACAACTCTTGTTCCAAATCTTGGGGTAGTTAAATTGAGTGATTTCAAAAGTTTTGTTGTTGCAGATATACCTGGTCTGATAGAAGGAGCCCATATGGGAGCTGGACTTGGATTCCAGTTTCTAAGACATATTGAAAGGACGTCTATACTTTTGCATTTAGTTGATATATCCTATATGTCAGAAGGAGACCCTGTAGATAATTTTCATAAGATCAACAGAGAAATAGGATTATATAACCCCTTGCTTCTTGAGAAAAAACAAACAGTTGTTGGCACAAAACTTGATATCGCAGATAAAAAGATACTTGATAGACTTAAGGAATATTGTAAAACTAATGCCATAACCTTCTTTGCTATATCAGCAGTTACAGGTCAGGGGATCAAAAAACTACTGGCATTTCTTGCAGAGAAAATTGAGGAAAAAAAATATTAAAAAATGAAAAGGATTGTTGTAAAAATAGGAAGTAATATTCTTGCTGATTCAAAAGAAGGTCTGAATACAAAGCGCATCTATTCAATCGCGAAAGATATATCACTTCTTAAAGAAAATAATTATGATGTTGTTATAGTTTCGTCAGGGGCTATTGCAGCAGGTATGAAAAAGCTCGATTTAAAGGAAAAGCCGAGAGATATAAAATTGAAACAGGCATCGGCGGCGATCGGACAGTCAAGTCTCATGTGGGCATATGAAAAAAGCTTCATAGATTTCAATAAAAAGGTTGCGCAGGTGCTTCTTACAGGAGATGATTTTTCTGATAGAAAGAGATACATAAACTCAAAAAATACACTTACAACACTTCTTTCCTATGGAGTAATCCCTATTGTGAATGAGAATGATACAGTTGCAACAGATGAGATTAAGTTCGGAGACAATGACAATCTTGCTGCACTTGTTGCGAACCTTGTTGAAGCTGAAAGATTGATAATATTATCAGATGTTGACGGTCTTTATACAGAAGATCCAAAGACACATCCAGAAGCACGAGTTATCGAATCTGTTAAAGAGATTACACCTGAGTTAGAGGCAAAGGCAAAAGGTTCAGGAAGTGCAGTTGGAACAGGAGGTATGTATTCAAAATTACTTGCAACTAAAAAGGCTTTAAGTTATGGTATCACGGTTCATATTATAAATGGGAAAAAAGAAGGCCTCCTACATTCTCTTTTGAGTGGTAAACATATTGGAACGATATTTATTCCCAAAAAAGAGAGAATCTCTTCAAAAAAAGGATGGATTGCTTATAGTACCCGCATAAAAGGGAATATCTTTATTGATGATGGAGCAGTGAAAGCAATTATTTATGGTGGGAAAAGTCTTCTCCCTTCAGGAATTATATCTGTTGAAGGATATTTTGATATAGGTGATGCAGTTTTATGTATTGATTCAAAGGGAAACCGCATTGCAAAGGGACTAACAAACTATTCATTTTCTGAGATTGAGAGGATCAAAGGTAAAAAAACTTCTGAAATAGAAAAGATTCTCGGATATAAATACTCTGATGAAGTCATACACAGGGATAATCTGGTCTTGGTGTAGATTTAAAATTCATATATAGTCACATCTGTCCAAAATAATACTTCGTGCTCTTAGAAAGACAGGTATGAGAACCGATTTTAGAAGCAAAATCACGGGTAACCTCGATTAGACCGGAGTCGAAGCAATATAGAATATTTTGGACTGCAATGATATATAGTAAGATTTGAGAACAATAATTACATCTTTATCATTTAATCATAAGCTTTCATTTTTTAACCAACATTTTCTTCAATATCTCTCTTGCCTTTAAAAATAGATCAATATGTGTTTTATCCTGATAATCCCTATATGTAAAAAGGTGTGGTCTGTATGTGTAGTCCTTGTATATAAGGGTAACCTCGGCATAAATACCTTTGCCGAGATATATTCGATGGGCATAGTTCTTTGTAGATGCAAGGACCACCTTTGATAAGGTGAGATAACCGGGGTCAAGATTGATGTTTCTTTTACCTTCAGTAGAAAGAGAGGCTTCAATTTCATTTGTCTTAAGTTTTATATCTGCAAGCAATCCGGGATCAATAAGGCTCTTAAAGAAGATAAACTGTCTCTGTAATGGCCATCCGATTTCGTCTTTATAGTATGTAGAATAATCCCATTGAAAAGTAGGGCTAATTAACAAGATTTCTCCAAAAATATTTTTGAGTATTTCTTTTGAGTGGTAGAAAGTATTACTATTGCTGTATATGGTGCTTATAAAAGGGAGTACTAGTTCAGGTTTTCTGATTACACCCACTGCTACTCATTAATAAGTTTTGTTAACACATCGATAACATATGGAGAGTCCCACTCAGAAGGACCTACTACTTTATTTCTCAATATCCCTTTCTTATCAATTATGAATGTCTCAGGAACTCCAGTTACACCAAATTTTTCTGCTGCGGATCCATCAGGGTCAATATACACAGGGAATGTATAGTTCATCTCTTTCATATAACTGTTTACCCTGTTTATGTCATCATTATATAATATAGTCACCATTTTGAATTCTGAATTTCTTGCCAAATTTCTCGACAATCTATCTATTGATGGTAATTCATCAATGCAGGGAGGACACCATGTAGCCCAGAAGTTAACAAAAATTACCGAGCCCCTTAAATCAGAGAGGTTCATCTTATTATTCTTAAAATCAGTCAGTTCAATATTTGGTGTTGGAAACCCAATTTTTGTTTTAGTCTGAGGATGTTGATTTTTTATGAAAAAATACAAAATAAAAGTGCCAATAAAAATTAATATTATAAGAATGACAGTTTTGCTTTTCAAATCTCGGAATTTACAGCTTGATTTAAAGATTTAATTAACACCAGAAAGAATCGCAGATTCCTCAGAAGCAATGAATGTGGGAGTATCACCTTCAAGAATTACCTTTATCTTATGTAAACCCCTGAATCTTCCTCTGAGAATTTCTTCTGATAGAGGATCTTCTATTACTTTTTGTACTGCCCTCCGCATTGGTCTTGCACCATAGGTAGGCTGGTAATAATGTTTCAGTATCCATTCCTTAACTTCCTGAGATACCTCTATAACGAGCTCCCTTTCAATAAGCATCTTATTTGTTTCTTCAACAAGCAGATCAATAATAGAGAGCAGATGTTCTTTTTCAAGAGGATGGAAAACAACTATTTCATCAACACGGTTTAGAAATTCAGGATTAAATGTCTTCTTAAGCTCACTAAGTACATTTTCTTTTATTTTTTCATATACAATTCCAGAGGCATCTCTCTGGAACCCTAATGGAGTTGCTTTTTCAATGAGCCTCGCACCTAAATTTGATGTCATTATAATTAGGGTATTTTTGAAATCTACTTTTCTTCCAAAACTATCTGTGAGAACACCTTCATCAAGTACTTGCAAAAGTATATTGAAGACATCTGGATGTGCCTTTTCTATTTCATCAAAAAGCACAACCGAGTAAGGTTTTTTTCTTATTCTCTCTGTAAGCTGTCCACCTTCTTCGTACCCAACGTATCCTGGAGGTGCACCTGTAAGTCGTGAAACATTAAATCTCTCCATATATTCAGACATATCTATTTTTACAAGTGAACTTTCATCATTGAACATAAACCATGCTAGTGCCTTTGCAAGTTCTGTTTTACCTACACCTGTCGGACCAAGGAAAAAGAAGGAACCTATAGGTTTTTTACTTGACTTTAATCCTGCTCGTGACCGTCTTATTGCTCTTGATACTGCCTTAATAGCTTCATCCTGAGCTATGATTCTTTTATGGAGCTCTTCTTCCATTCGTATAAGTTTTTCAGATTCTTTTTCTTCTAATTTGGCAAGAGGTATGCCAGTAATCTTTGAGACAGTGTATGCAATATCTTCTTCGACAATAGAAGGTATTTCTTTGTTGAGATTATCTCTCCACTGTTTATATAGCTGGTCATGAATCTTTTTGAGTTTTTCTTCCTCGAGACGAATGGAGGATGCCCGTTCAAGATCATGAAGTTTTATGTAAAGATTTTTCTCCTTAGATATCCTCTGTATCTCAGCCTCAAGTTCTTTAAGTTCGCGGGGAGGACTATATCTTTTGAGCTTAATTCTTGATCCAGTTTCATCTATCACATCTATTGCTTTATCAGGGAGATATCTGTCAGAGATATATCTATCTGATAGCCTTGCTGCAGAATCTATTGCTTCGTCAGTTATTTTAACTTTGTGATGACTCTCGTATCTTGGACGCAATCCTTTTAAGATGTTGATTGTACTTTCAACATCAGGAGGTTGAATATTGACAGGTTGGAACCTTCTTTCAAGTGCACCGTCTTTTTCTATATACTTTCTGTACTCATCAGGCGTTGTTGCTCCTATGCACTGTATTTCTCCACGTGAAAGAGCAGGTTTCAGCATACTTGATGCGTCAACAGAACCCTCAGCAGCACCAGCACCTATCAGTGTATGTAACTCGTCAATAAATAAGATTACATTGTCAGACTGGATGATCTCTTTCATTACAATCTTGAGTCTTTCTTCAAATTGTCCTCTGTATTTTGTGCCAGCGATAAGTGCACCAAGGTCAAGTGAAACTATGCGTTTTCCTAATAAGCTATCAGGCACTTCTCCTAAGACGATCTTCTGAGCAAGCCCTTCTACAATAGCTGTCTTCCCAACGCCGGGTTCACCTATTATTGCCGGGTTATTTTTAATGCGTCTGCCCAGTATCTGTATAAGGCGCTCTATTTCATCTTCTCTATCAATAACGGGGTCAAGTTTTCCTTCCCTTGCCATTTGCGTGAGGTCTCTTCCAAACTCATCAAGTGCAGGTGTTGTACTTCTTTTTTCTCTTACGCTTGTATGTGTTCTTATAGAAAAATTTATTGTAAGCTGTCTTGCTCCAAGAAGGTTTGCACCAAGGTTGCGTAGTATCTTTCCACCAATTCCTTCTTCTTCTCTTATCAGACCAAGTAAGATATGTTCGCTCCCAATATAGTTGTGGCCGAGTAGACGCGCTTCTTCTACAGCTAATTCCAGAACTTTTTTAGCACGTGGGGTGAATGGAATATCATCAAATGTCATAAGGTCAGTACCTTGAGGGAGGTTCCTTTCGACCTCCATGCGGACTTCTTCACGGGTAATACCCATTCGTTTAAGTATTGCTACAGGCAGGCCATCTTCTTCTCTCAGGATTGCGAGTAAAAGGTGTTCTGTGCCAAGGTAATCATTCTGGCGTTTTTCAGCCTCTTCCTTAGCATAAATGATTACTTTTCTTCCTCTTTCTGTAAACTTCTCAAACATGCTTTTATTCCAGAATCTTAGCTTTAGAGTAATACTTTTTCAGAAATAAAGTCAATATGCCCCTTGAATTTCAATATAAGAGAAGAAAAAAGGTATTTCAAAAGAGGCTGACTCTTTTGAGTCTGAACCATGGACAATATTGTGTTCTATATCTGAGCCAAAGTCAGCCCTGATTGTTCCAGGAGCTGCATCTTTAGGATTTGTTGCTCCCATAATTTCCCTTACTTTTGATATTGCTTTCTCACCTTCAATTACTATGACAACAATTGGTCCTTCAGATAAAAAACTTGTAAGGCTATCATAAAATGGCTTGTCTTTATGCACAATATAAAAATTCATAGCATCTTTTTTTGAAATTTTTAACATTTTAAGTGCCACAATTCTAAGATCGTTCTGTTCGAACTTTCGGATAATGTCACCAATAAGATTCTTTTTTACACCATCTGGTTTTATAATTGATAAAGTTCGTTCCATTTAGCCTCCATATATTCTTGAGTTTACCTTAAGAATTATTAATGCTATATAGATAACTTTTTTATTAATTTTCTGACAGATTTACATGATTTCTTGAATTGAGCCTTTTCTTCCTTTGTAAGTTTTATCTCTACAACCTTTTCTACGCCACCCTTACCAAGTATAACAGGAACGCCCATATAGAGATCTTTTATACCATATTCTCCATTCAAGTATGCTGCACACGGTAATAACCTCTTTTCATCAAGGAGAATCGATTTGACCATATGAAATATTGATGCTGATGGGGCATAATAAGCACTTCCAGATTTCAATAAAGAGACTATTTCTGCACCACCATTTCTTGTTCTTTCAATGAGTGCTTCAATTTTTTTCTTTGGTAGAAGCTCTGTTATAGGAATTCCTTTAACCGTTGTGAATCTTGAAAGTGGAACCATTTCATCACCATGTCCACCAAGTACAATTGTTTCAATATCTTCAGGTGAAATATCCAATTCCAAGGAGAGAAATGCTGTAAGCCTGGAAGAATCAAGTATCCCTCCCATGCCGATAACACGTTTACAAGAAAACTCTGTGATCTTCCAAGCAAGCTGTGCCATAACATCCATAGGGTTAGTGACCACGATAATGATAGAATTTGGGGAGGTCTTTGCAACCTCTGAACATACTTCTTTTATTATGCTGGCATTTGCTTGTAGGAGATCGCTTCGTGACATCCCGGGTTTTCTCGCCAGACCTGCAGTAATTACAACTATATCAGAATCTGATGTATCAGAAAATATATTTGTACCTCTAATTTTTGAAGGTGAGTCCCAGAGCGGACATGCCTCTGCAAGGTCGAGTGCTTTTCCTTGAGGTAATCCTTCAATGATATCAAAAAGAACTACATCTGCAATTCCAGATTGTACGACAAACTGTGCAGCGGTTGCTCCAACATTTCCAGCACCTATAATAGAAATCTTTTTTCTCATTGCATTGTCTCCAGTTTTACTTTTGCAATTCTTTGACCAACCATCTCAAGTATTGTAATTCTTTTCCCCTCTATCTCAACAACGTCTCCAATTTTGGGAATTCTCTGCAGGGTTGTCAATAAAAAACCACTTAGGGTTTCATATTCAGTAGATTCAGGGATCTCTAATTCATGATCTTCTTTTAAGTCTCTTATGCTTATGGATGCATCTATACGGAATACCCCTTCACTGATTTGTATAACTGGACTTTCTATATCGTATTCATCCCTAATTTCTCCTACAATCTCTTCAAGGAGGTCCTCCATAGTTACAAGACCCGAGACCCCGCCATATTCATCAATTACTAAAGCCATATGTATCCTCTTTCTCTGCATCTCTCTTAAGAGGTTGCTGATCTTCATTGTTTCGGGTATAAAAAAAGGGGGTTTTATAAGTTTTCTTATATCTGCTTCGCCTTTGGAGATAGCAGTGAGAAAATCTTTTGCGTAAAGAATACCACGAATATCATTTATGTCTTTACCTATGACAGGATAACGAGAAAATTGTTCTTCTGCAATTATATTTTTAATTTCATCTGAAGACATACCGAGATTTATTGTTACCATCTGTATTGAAGGCACCATGACTTCCCTTGCTGACATGTCAGTAAATTCGAAAACACTGTGTATAAGTTCTTTTTCATCTGCTCCAAAAATTCCCCTTTCTTTACCTTCTTCTAAAAGTAGTTTAATTTCTTCTTCTGAGATATATCCTCTTTCACTAAATGCCCTTTTACCGAAAGGTCTTAATAAAATATTAGTACTTATCCTCAGAATCTGAACAAAAGGCATTGCTATTTTAGAAAATTTTTCCATTGTAGGCGCTATCATTAACCCAACAGATTCTGGATTAGAAAGCGCAATCGATTTTGGAATGAGTTCTCCGAAGACGATAAAAAAATATGTAATGATTGAAGCCACGATTATTATTGATAATGCTTCACTTGAGGTGTATATGAAAGGTATAGGTATATTCATGAGGAGATGTTTTAAAGCATCAACAACGGTAGCACCACCTATAGCAGATGCAAGTACAGCTACAAGTGTAATCCCAATCTGAATAGTTGCAAGAAATCTATTGGGTTCCTCTCTCAGTTTGTTAAGAATAACTGCCCTTCTGTTTCCAGATTCAATTAGTTGTTTAATGCGGCTTCTTCTAAGCGTGACAACTGCAATCTCAGCAGCAGCAAAAATAGCATTTAAAAAAATAAAAATTATAATTAGAATAGTCTCAGGCCACATAGAGGCAAAAAGAAAATTATATTAATTTTTCAATTATAGCATCAGCTACCATTGATGTTGTCGCAGCAGTTGGATCATCTGATTTAGGTTTCATGTCATATGTTACATATTTTCCTTCTTCTATAACTTTTTCAATTGCATTTTCAAGTCTTTTGGCTGCTTCTCCTTCTCCTAAATGTTTTAACATCATTACACCTGAGAGTATCATAGCAAGAGGGTTCACTTTATTCATACCTTTGTACTTTGGAGCACTTCCATGTACAGGCTCAAATACAGCGATCTCATTACTAAGATTTGCACCAGGGGCGAGCCCGAGTCCCCCAATCAGTCCTGCTGCAAGGTCGGATATTATATCGCCATAAAGGTTAGGAAGAACGATTACATCATAAAACTCAGGTTTTTGAACGAGTTGCATGCACATATTATCAACAATTTTGTCTTCAAACTCGATGTCATTATATCTCTTTGATACATTTCTTGCAGTATCAAGAAAAAGCCCATCAGAGTATTTCATAATATTTGCCTTATGTACTGCAGTTACTTTTTTTCTGTTATTTTTTCTTGCATAATCAAAGGCAAAACGTACAATTCTCTCTGTAGCATAAATAGATATTGGTTTAATGCTGATGCCCGAATCAGATCTGATTGTTTTTCCTGTCGAATCTATAATAAACTTGATAAGTTTATTTGTAATATCCGAGCCTTTTTCAAATTCAATACCTGCATACAGATCTTCTGTGTTTTCCCTTACTATAATGAGATCAATATTTTCAAATCTTGTCCTTGCACCTTTAAATGTTTTGCAAGGTCTGAGGCAACAGTAAAGATCAAGGGTCTGTCTGAGTGTTACATTAACGCTTCTAAAGCCTTTACCAACGGGTGTTGTAATAGGTCCCTTCAGAGCTACTTTATTCTTTTTTATAGAATCAAGAGTATCCTGTGGTAAAGGTGTTCCTTCTCTTTCAAACACTTCTTCACCTGCCTTGCAGATATCCCATTTAATGTCAACACCTGTTGCTTCTATGACCCGTTTTGTAGCTTCAGTTATTTCAGGTCCTATACCATCACCAGGTATTAAAGTAACTGCATGCATTATGGGTTTGTTGTGAGGATCTTTTTTGTAATATCAGGATAGGTTGCAATAAATCTCAATTCGTCATCTGTGAGAGGTTTCTGTGTATGAAGATTTGCATATTGAACGAGTTCAAGGACCCTCCGTGCCTCATTGTCATCGTGAAAATGTATTCCAAGTTTGTCATATACATGTCTGAATCCTTTTATACCGCCATACTCACCTGTTGTTATTATTCTCCCTGTCTCATGCAGTTCAGGTTTACCCCTTCCAACATCTTCAGGGTCATAAAGTTCATAGTTGCGGCGGTCTTTTAATGCTCCGTCTGCATGAATCCCTGACTCATGTGCGAATGCGTTAGCACCTACCCCGGGCTGGTTTATAGGTATCGGTATATTGAATGCATATGAAGCATATCTACCTATTTTCCAGGATTTCTTTAGATCCACCTTTTCATCAAGAGGTACTTTTTCTTTAAGGGCATGAGAGAATCTTAGAGCTAATATTGTGGATACGAGGTCACAATTTCCACATCTTTCTCCATATCCATTAACTGTTGTGTTAATATAAGAATCAACACCGCCTTCTATAGCTCCCTGTGCTCCAGCTACAGAAACAGCTTCTGCCATTCCAAGGTCATTATGACAATGCATTTCAATAGGGAACTTTGTTGAAAGGGCAAGTGTCTTTATTCTTTCATAAATACTTATTGAATCATCTGTACCAAGGGTATCGCAATATCTGAAACGGTCTGCACCTGCTTCTTTTCCTACTAAAATAAATTCTATCAATCTCTCGAGATCAGTTCTCGAGGCATCCTCTGCATTAACTCCAACTGTTTCAGCACCAAGCTCTTTTGCAGTCTTTACAGCCTCAGAAAGTGATCTTACAATATCTTTAAATGTCTTTTTTCCCAGAAATTTACCTTTTATCATTATTTCAGAAGTGGATATAGAGATATTTATATGTTTGATATCAGGACAATTTTTAAAAGTAAGTTTGACGTCTTCGGGAATTGCCCTGCACCATCCTTCAAGCCTCATTCGTTTAATCACGCCTATCTTTACAAGGTCGAGGTTTGCATTTATATAGTTCACTTCATGCTTGAGGGTTGGAAAACCTATCTCACTTTGAAAAACGCCCATCTCGTCCAGATAGAGATTCAACATTGTCTTGGAGAGTTTTGGGAGGAGTATCCGAGATGTCTGGACCCCATCCCTGTTTGTTACATCAATCAAGTAAACTTTGTTTTTCATATGCCTCCTTTTGCTTAGACCATACTGTAACATTGAAACAAATGGATAGTTTATTAAGTAGTTTAAAAATAACAGATTTTCTTTTCAGAATACAATATTTTAAAAAATATGTGAATACATACTTGTCCAAAATAATAAAGAAGACTATGACTGGATACCTTATAAACATAATGAATCTAAAGGATAATTGTATGGCAGACCTCTTTCTGTCCATATTTCAGAATATCTTGGACAGCAATGATGTGAATACTAATAATTTATATAGTTCCACCTGTTTATTTAGTCGGTATCTGCAAATTTTAGTAATGTTCCTCTTTTTGCAGTTCCATATCTGAAGACAGTTATACCTTTACAATTTTTTTTATATGCAAGCAAAAAGGCCTTTGCGACATCTTCTTTTTTTACACTATGAGGCATATTAATAGTCTTTGAAACAGCATTGTCTGTGAATTCCTGAAAACGTGACTGCATTTCGATGTGATCCTCAAATGATATTTCGTGGGCTACCTTAAAAATACTCTTTATATCATTAGGAACTTCTTTTATCCCCTTAAGACTGCCTCTTTCTATAACTTTCTTTTTTAAATATTCACTATAAAATCTCCTTTTCATAGCTATTTCAAAAAAATATTTATTAACCTCTTGGAGTTCGGTATCCATTATTAATCTCTTAAAAGCAAGGGCAAATATAGGTTCGATTCCGCTAGAACAGTCGGCAATAATTGAAAGAGTTCCAGTAGGAGCAATAGTTGTAGTCGTTGCATTTCTTACCCTTGGCATATTAGGAGCATCATATATTGAGCCTTTAAAATTTGGGAAAACACCTCTTGATTTAGCGAGTTCAACTGATGCTTCACGCGTTTTATTCCTTAAAAACCTCATCAGTTCACTTGCAAGGTTAAAAGCCTTCTTATGATTATAGGGGATACCAAGCATTATTAGTGTATCAGCCCAGCCCATAACTCCAAGCCCTATTTTTCTATTCCCTTTATGCATATTCTCTATTTCAGGAAGAGGGTATTTATTTACGTCTATTGCATTATCAAGAAATCGAACTGCTGTTTTAATATCCTCTGAGAGACTTTCAAGGGCAAGATCTTCTTTGAAGCCTTTGAATTTAAAAGTTTGATCTTCCATGATAGAGTGTTTCACATATTTTGATAAGTTGACCGATCCTAATACACATGCTTCATAGGGAAGTAATGGCTGTTCACCACAGGGGTTTGTAGATTCGATGACCCCAATATTTGGAGTAGGGTTCGCTTTATTGATTCTGTCTATAAAAATGATTCCTGGATCACCGGTCTTCCATGCACTTTCTACCATTGCTTCAAATATTATTTTTGCCTTTATTCTTTTAACTGGTTCTTTACTTCTTGGATTGATAAGTTCATATTCTTCATCCTTTTTGAGCGCTTCCATAAAAGCATCAGTTACTGAAACAGATATATTGAAATTGGTCAATTCGCTTCCTGTCCTTTTGATTTTTATAAAGTCAAGGATATCTGGATGGTCAACCCTTAGTATACCCATATTAGCTCCTCGTCTTGCACCGCCCTGTTTTATAACCTCTGTAGCTGTGTTATAAATCCTCATAAAAGTAACAGGACCACTTGCTATACCTCCAGTGGAACGCACAATATCAGACTTTGGTCGCAGCCTGGAAAACGAAAAACCTGTTCCTCCGCCACTTTGCAAGATTAGCGCTGCATTTTTTAAAGTATCGAAAATAGATTTCATAGAATCTTCAACAGGCAAGACAAAACAGGCAGCAAGCTGTCCGATATCTTTCCCGGCATTCATTAGGGTAGGGGAATTTGGAAGAAAATTTAGATTGCTCATGAGAACAAAAAATTTTTCTTCCCATTCATCAGTATTACCACCATAAAGATTTTCTGCTGAAGCGATAGCCTTTGCTACTCTCCTGAACATATCTTCTGGTGTTTCGATTACAACCCCTTCTTCATTTTTTAGCAGATACCGCTGTTTAAGAACTTCAATACCATTTTCAGTAAGATTCATGATTAGACTTTTTTCCTTGCTTCCAGTTTATTCAGTGCATTAATGTAGGCCTTTGCAGAGGCAACTATAATATCGGTATCAGCACCATGCCCCCTTACTGTTCTGCCTCCTTCTTCAAGAGTGACTAGCACTTCTCCAAGGGCATCTGTTCCCCCTGTGATGCTTTTTACTTCAAATTTCAAGAGATTGCTTTTTGTATTTGTAATTGATGCAATCGCTTTATAGGTTGCATCAACAGGTCCATCGCCATATTTCTTTTTCTTTATTTTCTTCCCATCTACTTTAAGTGTGACAGTTGCAGTAGGTTTCTTTTTTAAGCCACTCTCAATGTAATGATCTACAAGACTATAAATCTCTGGGACCTTTGCTACATCTTCTGTAATCAATGCCTCAATATCCTCATCAAAAATATCTTTCTTCTGGTCAGCAAGCCTTTTGAATCTTTCAAATGCATTGTTCAGCTCTTCATCAGAAAGGACATAACCTAGTTCTTTTAGTCTTGTTTTAAAGGCATGTCTTCCAGAGTGTTTACCAAGGACAAGCTTTGTGGAAGTTAAACCCACACTTTCAGGCTTAATAATCTCATACGTAGTCTTCTCTTTTAGAAGTCCATCTTGGTGGATACCGGATTCATGAGCAAAGGCGTTCGCTCCAACAATTGCCTTATTGGGTTGAACAGAAATTCCAGTTATTTTGGTAACCAGCCTACTTGTCCGTATTATCTCTTCTGTATTTATTTTCGTATCAGCATGGAAAATATCTCTACGGGTTCTAAGAGACATAACTACTTCTTCTAAGGAACAATTTCCTGCTCGTTCTCCAATCCCATTGATAGTACATTCAATCTGTCCTGCACCATTTAGTACCGCAATGAGTGAATTTGCGACTGCGAGACCAAGGTCATTATGGCAGTGGACAGAAATAACAGCATTCTTAATATTCTTTACCTTTTTACAAATTGTTTTAATCATGTTTCCGAATTCATTCGGGATACTATAACCGACAGTATCAGGGATATTTATTGTTAAAGCACCAGCTTCTATAACTGCTTCTATAACATCACAAAGGTAAGAAATATCTGTTCTTGTTGCATCCATAGGTGAGAACTCAACATCATCTACATAGCTTTTTGCAAGTTTGACCATCTCTACAGACCTCTTTAATGCATCTTCCCTGCTTATTCTGAATTGATATTTAAGATGGATGTCTGAGGTTGAATGGAATGTATGAATCCTTCTTTTGGGAACATTATTTAATGCCTCCCATGCCCTTTTAATATCTACTTCCTTCGCCCTGGCAAGACTGCATATAATTGGTCCATCTACTTCACCACCGATTGTCTTTATTGCCTCAAAATCTCCTGGTGAACTTATAGCAAAACCAGCCTCTATCACATCTACACCGAGACGAGCAAGTTGCTTTGCGAGAGCCAATTTCTCTTTTACATTCATAGATGCTCCTGGTGATTGCTCACCGTCACGAAGTGTAGTATCAAAAATCTTAATCATTCTCATTATGTAACTCCTGTTTTACTTATCTGTTTTCTTTTTCTGTAATAAAGTATTACATTTTCAATTATACCACCAAACAAATAAGCCATTGCGAATAAAAAGAGGGCAATAGGTGGATGGACAATTATAAAAGTAAAAATAATAACTATAGCTACTAAAATACTAAAAGGTTTTCTTTTCGAAAGATTTAATTCCTTTGCTCCATGGAACCTGAGTGTACTTACCATCAACATTGAAAGAAAGATCGAGAGTAATAAAATTAAATAATTTTTTTCAGGTTTTAGTTCCCATATTTCATAATAAAAGATTATAAGAGTTGCTATAACTGCAGCAGCTCCAGGAATAGGCATTCCTGTAAATGCTTTAGATTCAGCAGACCCCATCTGGACATTATATCTTGCGAGTCTGAGTGCACCACATACCATAAATAGAAATGCCGTTGACCATCCAATTCTTCCAAAAGGTGTGAGCGCCCATTTATAAAGTACTACTGCAGGGGCAACGCCAAAAGCTACAAGGTCAGAAAGTGAATCGAGCTCAATTCCAAATTTTGTAGTGCTATGTGTGAGCCTTGCAACCCATCCATCAAGCCCATCAAATACATTAGCTATCAATATTGCCCATGCTGCATGGATATAATTTTCTTTGAGTGCTGCGAGGATTGAGTAAAATCCAAAGAACATTCCGCATATTGTAAGCGTAGTAGGTAATAAATAAACCCCTTTCTTCATTTTGTTCTATATCTCGCCTAAAATTGTCTCCCCAGCTCTTACTTTATCTCCGACTTTGACTTTTATTTTTATAGCATTGGGAAGATATATATCAAGTCTTGAACCAAATTTTATCATTCCATATCTTTCGCCACGTCTTAATACATCCCCAGTCTTAACCCTACAGACTATCCTCCTTGCAATAAAACCAGCAACTTGCCTAACAAGTATCTTTCCATATTCTCCTTCAATAACTATGACGTTGTTTTCATTTTCCAGTGAAGCAATATCTTTGTGTGCAACAAAAAATTTACCCGCTGAATGTTTTATAAAAGTAACTTTACCATCACAGGGAGAACGGTTAATATGTACATTAAAAAGAGACATGAATATACTAATTTCCTTTGATTCAGCCTTCAGATAGTCTTTCTCATAGACGTCTCTTATAAGTATTACCTTGCCATCCGCAGGGGATACGAAAATACCTTTGTTTGAAGGAACATCTCTTTCTGGATCCCTGAAGAAAAGACACATGAACATAGTTACAATTAGAGGGAAGATGGTTAACCATGGTTTTGCAAAGATAAAAACAAGTATTGAAAGAAGTACAAATATTAATATAAATGGGTATCCGTCTGGAGCTATTTTAAGCATAATTTAGTAACAAGTAATGAGTAACAAGTAAAAAGTCATAATATACCTACTTATAAATTATTTCTGATCATTACCTATAACCCGTACTCACCGCTTATTACTTTTTATGCCTTTGTCTTATCTACAAGCTTTTCTTTTTTAAGCCACGGCATCATAGCCCTGAGTTTTGCTCCAACTTCCTCTATAAGATGTTCCTCACCTTTTCTTGTAAGAGCATTAAACACGGGTTTGTTAGCTCTGCACTCAAGAATCCATTCCTTAGCGAACTGACCTGACTGTATTTCTTTAAGTATCTTTCTCATTTCCTTTTTTGTTTCTTCTGTTATGATTCTTGGCCCTCTTGTAAGATCGCCATATTGAGCGGTATTACTAATAGAATATCTCATCGTAGATATTCCACCTTCATATATAAGGTCTACTATCAATTTAACTTCATGAAGACATTCAAAATATGCCATCTCCGGAGAATAGCCTGCTTCAACAAGTGTTTCAAATCCTGCGATTATAAGGGAGGTTAGTCCTCCGCATAGAACAACCTGTTCACCAAATAAATCGGTCTCTGTTTCTTCTTTAAAAGTTGTTTCTATGGCACCAGCTCTCGTACAACCAATAGCGGAGGCATAAGATAGTGTGACATCTTTTGTGTCTTTTGAAGGATCCTGATGAATTGCGATAAGACAGGGGACACCGCTACCTTTTAAATATTCTGATCTTACAAGATGCCCTGGTCCTTTTGGGGCGACCATGAATACATTCACATATGCTGGAGGGACTATCTGACCAAAATGGATATTAAATCCATGAGCGAATCCTAAATATGAACCCCTTTTTATATTTGGACCTATTTCTGTTCTATATATGTCTGCCATGTACTCATCAGGAACAAGCATCATAATTAAATCAGCCTTTTTTACTGCATCAGGAGCAGTAACAACATCAAAGCCAGCCTTAATAGCTTTTTCCCGGTTAGCTCCTTCTACTTCACCCACAATTACATTCATTCCACTTTCTTTGAGATTATTAGCATGAGCATGTCCTTGACTGCCATAACCAATTATTGCTATTTTTTTATTTTTGAGATTTTTTTTGTCTGCATCTTTGTCATAATAAATTTTAACCATAGTATCCTCCTACTTAAATTATGGAGTTAAGTAGGGAGTATTATATTACAAAGGTATGTTTTTTTTCTAATTACCCCTAAATGTACTGATATATTAGATATTGCTATTCATGAAAGTGACTATAGGAGTTATAATTTTATTAGACTTATAATTTAGAAGATTTTTAGAGGATGTAAAAGGACCGAATGTGCTAACGTTTTAAAAACTTTAACAGCTTCGGCCCCACCTCCAATGATATTTTCAAAAATTTAATTTAAATATTAGAAAATAGTCTACAAAATTGAAACAGAAAAATCTATATGCTGTCAAGGAAAATATTTTGTTTATCATTTATTTAAGACATCTCTTTTTGTTTTATATTTAAGTATATGAAGATATAGCATAAAAATGCTAAAAGAGATCCAATTATGAAAGTGCCAAAAAGAAAAGGTAAAAATAGGCTTTCAATGATAAAAAAGATATGAGGAAGTGTAATATTTTCCATCTTTATATTTAAAATAAGATATTCTGCTCCGAGAGATTTTATGCCTATCCATGTACTGAAAACATATAGTGGTAAAAGGGACCAGAAGGGTAGTAAATATATGCCAGAAATTGTAGCAAATGTATTAAGACGAAACATCCATGATGCTATTAACCCTAACATGGTATGGAAACCCCAAAAAGGGGAAATTCCAATAAATACGCCTATTGAAAAAGAAAATGCCAATTTATGATGTGAGTCCTTTAACCTTATGATGTATCTGATTCTATCTGTAAGCACCAAAGTGTTGATACCCCTCTGCAGAAAAAGCCCTTTTCCTACCCGATATATCAATAACAACTCTTTCTGATTCAGTTATATCACCTATATATATAGCCCTGATTTTTTTATTTTCTTTTGCTGTGAATAAAAGTTCGTAGTCTTCTCCTCCTGAAAGAGCTAATCTAATAGGTGAGATACCAAGATATGATGCAGCAATTTTAAGTCCCGGGGACGTGGGAATATTTCTTATAAATACTCTTGCCCCAACTTTACTCTCATCACAGATTCTTGATAAATCAATAAGTAGTCCGTCGCTTATATCTATCATCGATGTTGCGTATTTTACATATCTTTTAGGATTCCTTGCTAAAGGAAGAAGATGTCTTCTGAGAAGGGGTTCAGTATCTTTCCACTTTAATTCTTTTGCTAAAAGTTTAGAATGTAGGATATTAGTTTTTTCAAGGGGTATAGGGGTTTTTATATTTTTAAGCAATGCAAGACCACAAGCTGAATCACCTAAATTACCCGTAACATATATTTTGTCACCTACTTTTGCACCA
Organism: Nitrospirota bacterium; assembly: GCA_013388605.1. GTDB lineage: Bacteria > Nitrospirota > Thermodesulfovibrionia > Thermodesulfovibrionales > SM23-35 > JACAEY01. Next base: position 18,719 of record JACAEY010000087.1, read on the forward strand.
GAGCGTCTTATATGTTTTTTTGCATGCCCGATGATTGTTGCAGATAAAGTCATCCCTATATTTGTAGAGGATATATCACCACCTACAAGTGATACTTTATAATAGTGAATAGCCTTTTCAACTCCATTAAAAAAACTATCATATACTTTTTTTGATGTGTTTTTATTCATAGCTAAGTTTAGAAGAAGAAATCTGGGGGTTCCGCCCATTGCATAGATATCACTTACATTGATAGAAACTAATTTGAAACCAAGTTGATAAGGAGTTATATAATCCATATCAAAATGTACTCCTTCTACCATCATATCTGTAGTTAAAAGTATGTCTTCTTTAGGTGGTTTCAGCAGTGCAGCATCATCACCTATTCCAATTAAAATATTATGTTGACCTTTTTTGAATCTTTTCTGTAACTCTTTTAAGAGGTTCAGTTCACCTATCTGTGAAAGCTTTTTGGAAGGCATTAATCAATATTCGTAATGCACGGAGTCTAATTATCGGCACCTACTTTCTTTGAAGATAACCTATGGTTATTAGTTACCTTTTTTGTCTTTTTGCTGTCAGCCTTTTTTAATGCCACTTTCAGCACATCATCCATTGTCTCAGCCAAAATAAACTCCATATCCTTTTTGATATATTTTGGAATATCATCGAGGTCTTTTTTATTTCTTTTAGGGATTATGACTTTTTTAATTCCCATCCTCTTTGCAGCAAGAGTTTTTTCTTTGAGTCCTCCCACAGGTAGTACTCTCCCTCTGAGTGTGACCTCGCCGGTCATGGCAATATTTTTACTGACAGGTTTTCCTGTGAGTGCAGATGCAATTGCTGTTGCCATTGTAATTCCAGCGGAAGGCCCGTCTTTTGGTATTGCTCCAGCAGGAACATGTATGTGAAGATCTGTCTTCGCAAACAAATCATCCTTAATGCCAAGATTTTTTGACTTTGATCTAACATAACTCAAAGCAGCCTGTGCAGATTCCTTCATTACATCTCCGAGTTGCCCTGTTAAGGTAAGTTGACCTTTTCCCCTCATGGGTGTTGCTTCAACATATATCAGATCTCCTCCGGTTTCTGTCCAAGCCAGACCTGTTGCCACACCAACTTCATCTTTTTCCATTTCCTCTTCAGGTAGATATTTAGGAACCCCTAAATATTTATGAACATTGTGTGCAGTTATAACGAATATCTTGTCTTTTCCCTCAGCTATCTTCCGTGCAACTTTTCTGCAGATATTGGCTATCTCTCTCTCAAGATTTCTCACCCCAGCCTCGCGTGTATATTGTGAGATTATGCTACGCAAGCCAGAGTCAGTAATTTTTAGTATCTTGTTGCTGATGCCATGTTCCTCCAGTTGTTTAGGGATCAGATAGTTCTTTGCTATCCCAAGTTTTTCCTCTGTGGTATATCCAGAAAGATAAATTATTTCCATTCTATCTCTTAGAGGACTTGGTATAGTATCTACAAGATTTCCGGTTGTGATAAACATAACTTTTGACAGGTCAAAAGGAACAGCGAGATAATGATCTACGAATGCAAAATTCTGTTCAGGGTCGAGTACCTCAAGAAGAGCTGAAGATGGATCCCCCCTGAAATCCATTCCTATCTTGTCAATCTCATCAAGCATAAATACTGGGTTATTCGTGTTCGCTGTTTTTATGCCCTGAATTATTCTTCCTGGAAGAGCACCTACATAGGTCCTTCTATGTCCTCTTATCTCTGCCTCATCTCGCATTCCTCCTAAAGACATTCTTACAAATTCTCTTCCAAGCGCCCTTGCAATAGACCTCCCAAGAGATGTTTTACCAACCCCTGGTGGACCAATAAAACATAGGATAGGACCCTTCATATTTTCTTTGAGTTTTCTGACACTTAGATATTCCAGAATACGCTCTTTTACCTTCTCAAGGTCATAATGATCCTCATTAAGTACCTTTTCAGCAGACTTTATATCGAGGTTATCTGTTGTTGATTTAGACCATGGTAGTTCAACCAACCAATCAAGGTATGTCCTTACTGTAGCAGCCTCTGCACTGTCAGGATGCATCTTTTCAAGACGTTTAAGTTGTTTCTCAGTCTCTTTTAAAACTTTTTCAGGCATATTTGATTCTTCTATCTTCTTTTTGAACTCTTTTATCTCCTCTGCCCTTTCATCTATCTCACCCAGTTCTTTCTGAATTGCCTTTAATTGTTCTCTTAAGAAATACTCACGCTGAGTTTTATCTATTTCTCCACGCGCTTCAGACTGAATCTTCTGCTGAACTGTTAGAAGTTCAATTTCACGTCCTAATATTTCGCTAACACGTTTCAGTCTCTGAACTGGGTCCATGATCTCGAGTATCTCCTGTGCCTGTTCTGTTTTAAGTCCAATATTTGAAGCGATAAGATCTGCAAGTCTTCCCGGTTCCTCAATCCCTTCAATGACACCCATTACGTCTGGTAGAATAGTTTTCCCAAGTGAAATAGTTTTATCCAACTGTTCTTTTACTGTTCTTATCATTGCTTCTTCTTCAATGGTTAATGTCTCAATTTTTTCTTCAATTATCTTTTCGATATTTGCTTTAAAAAAGGGTTCTGTCTGAAAGTAATTTAATGCTTTTGCCTTGGTTAAACCTCTTATCAAAATCTTTACCCTTCCATCAGGCAGTTTCAGCATCCTCATTATTACACCTACGGTTCCGACAGAATAAAGATCATCCGGGGTAGGGTTTTCAACTTCGAGGTCTTTTTGAGTAATAAGGAGAACCATTTTGTTTGTATTTAAAGAGTATTCAATAGCCTTGATAGACATTTCCCTTCCTACAAATAGAGGGAGTATCATGTAAGGAAATACCACTATATCTCTTACAGGAAGAACTGGTAAATTTTCAGGTATCTCTATCTCTTTATTCTCTTTTTGTTCTAAGTCTATTACCATATCTCTCCTTTAATAAATTAGTTTCTTAAATTTTTTGTAATCTCAAAGAGGTATTTTTTAAATTCTGATGAGACCTGTGGATTTTTTAAAGAAAGATCTACTATTGCCTTCAGGTAACCAACCTTATCACCTGCATCATACCTTTTTCCCTTAAATAGATATCCATAAATAGTTCGTTTCTTTAATAACTTCTGGAGTGAGTCTGTCAGCTGAATCTCTCCACCTTTTCCGAATGTAGCGTTTTCAAGTATATCAAATATGTCAGGGGTAAGGATATATCTTCCTATTATTGCCAGGTCAGAAGGGGTGTCCTTTTCTTCTGGCTTTTCCACAAGGTCGATTATCTTAAAAATTTCATCACTCTCTTTTATTCCTTTAATGATTCCATATTTATGTACTTCAGTCATAGGTACTTGCTGAAGAGCGATAACAGGTGAACTAAACTTTTTATAAAGATTTATCATATCCTGAAGAAGACTGGACTCTGGATCAATAATGTCATCACTTAAAATGACCGTAAAAGGCTCATCTTTTACAAATGGTTTTGCACAATATATTGCATGACCAAGTCCAAGGGCAGCCTTCTGTCTTATATATGCAAAGTTAAGATGGTTAAGTCTGCTGATTTCTTCAAGAAGCCTTTTTTTCCCAGTCTTTTTAAGTTTTTCTTCGAGTTCGAAGGCTGAATCAAAGTGGTCCTCTATAGCACGTTTATATTTGCCAGTAATTATAATAAATTCTTCTATACCGCAGGCACTTGCCTCTTCAATTGCGTACTGAATCATTGGTTTATCAACAATGGGCAACATTTCTTTTGGAGAAGCTTTCGTAGCGGGTAAAAACCTTGTGCCAAGCCCTGCAGCAGGAAAAATAGCCTTTCTTATTTTCTTTTCCATTATCAAATATGTATTATACCATATTGTTTATTCGAACTGGAGTTAGTTGTGATTTTTAAAATAAAGTTGGAAGCATCTTAAAAATATTTGGATAGGGAGAAAGAATATATATAAAGGGGAACAATAATGGCTCAAAGAATAAAAAATGCCATAACACTTTTTATTATAGCAGCACTTTTTTTTATAATTTCTCGTTCTGTCTTCAGATTTATTTTTCCATTCTTTTTTATCTTTTTTCTACTTGGCCTTATCTGTATAATTTTAGGGATTTCTATTCTTAAAGGTAAGAAAAATAACAAAAATTAGTTTGAACTTCTATACTCTTCTTCAAAATCTTCTTTAAGTTTTCTGGCTTCTTCTAATATGATCTTAAGTCTTTTGTTCAAAGGCACAATGCTCGAATTTTCTTTAATTTTTTCTGAAACCTTATCAATCTCATGATTATATTTACGCTTCCACATCGCTATCTTTTCGAGTTCTCTGAAGTAGATGCCGAGTAGCTCCCATGCTGCCTGTCTATCACTCCTAAAGGCTATTTTTAAAGCAATAGCATATATTTTAGTGAAATCTATAAATCTATTAAGTTCCAATGGGCTTTTACTTACAGATTCGATAATACTTTTAGCAATCTCTTCTGTACTCTTCAATTTTCTCCTTTCTGATGCCGGAGGCCGGATTTGAACCGGCACGGAACAAAGTTCCGAGGGATTTTAAGTCCCTTGCGTCTACCAATTCCGCCACTCCGGCATGCTTGATTTTAAAAGATATTTTGATACAGGTCAAACCTCTATAATTTTTAGTATAGCAAAATTGTTAAAATATAATATCTGACATGCAAGTGGTTACTCATATTGAAAATTAGTTTGTTCCCTGTTACTTTAACTTAAGTAATCTTATTGAAATTTAAGTATAAAAATTTTATTATGATTAAAAGGAGGTCCTATGCTTAAAGAGAAAGTAGAGAATGTTCTTGCAAAAATAAGGGTTGGTCTAAGAGCAGATGGTGGAGACATAGAGCTTGTGGAAATTAAGGACAACACTGTCTATGTAAAACTTAAAGGTGCCTGTGGGACATGCCCAATGGCAACCCTCACATTAAAAAATTGGGTAGAGGCAAACTTAAAGAAGGAAATACCAGAGATACATTCTGTCCATGCTGTTTAGACAGCATGGGTCTGAAATGGCTTAAAATTATTGTTAATAAAAATGTTTTTGTCTTTTTCTTACTGCTTATAGTTTCTTTCTCTTCTACTATTTCTAATGCCTCAGAAAAAATTGATGTAAAGGGTATCAGATACTGGTCATCTACAGACTATACAAGGGTTGTAATAGACCTTTCTGGTCATGTTGATTTTACAAACAATTGTCTATCAAACCCAGATAGAATCTATTTTGACCTAAAAAATGCAAGTCTCTCAAAACATATAAAGAATATTTTCCCTATCGAAAACGGGATTCTCAAAGCTGTCAGGGTTGGACAGTTTGATTCTAATACAGTAAGGATTGTACTTGATCTCGATGTGATAAAAAATCTTAGCACCTTTTTTCTTGAAAATCCTGCCAGACTCGTAATAGATATTCAGGGCCCAAAGATTATTAAGAGACCTGAAGTAAATCTAACAAAAAGGAGGATAGTTATTGACCCAGGTCACGGTGGTCATGATCCAGGTGCAATTGGACCAAGTGGATTATGTGAAAAAGATGTAGTATTAGATATTGCTTTAAAACTCAAAAAAATCCTTCTTGAGGACCCATTAAATGAGGTATTTCTTACAAGAGAGAGGGATATTTTCATCCCACTTGAAGAAAGGACTGCTATTGCAAATAACAAAAATGCAGATCTTTTCATATCAATTCATGCAAATGCAAACCCGAGGAGAAGTGCTAAAGGTATTGAGACTTATTTACTTAACTGGACAAATGATGAAGAAGCCATAAGAGTTGCTGCAAGAGAAAATGCTATTTCTTTTAAAAAGATGAAAGAAATGCATAGGCAGATGGATGTTTTAGAGATGATAAAGAATGATTTGATGAGAGAAAATAAAAGGGATGAATCTATTAGACTGGCGCATTATATTCAGAGGTCTTTGACGTCAACCCTCAGTAAATCCAGAAATAGACATAAAAGGTTAGACCATGGTGTAAAACAAGCGCTCTTTTATGTTCTTTTTGGAGCGAAGATGCCATCGGTTCTTGTTGAGGTATCATTTATAAGCAATCCAGAAGAGGAGAGACTTCTCTCAGATGATTCATACAGGATGCATATCGCAAAGGCTATCTCTGAAGGGATAGATATCTATATGAAATCATCTCCGGTAATCCAGAAGATTACTGCTCTATAATACTAATCTTATGAAAATAGACCTTCTCATAAAGAATGGTTTAGTTTTTGACGGCACATTTTCTGAACCTTTTGAGGCTAATATTGGTATATCTGAAGACAAAATTTTATTTATTGACAAAAGGTCAAAAATGAAAGGCAGGGAATATGCATTATCCAAAAAGGCGGCTGAAATTATAGATGCTAAGGGTTTATCAGTTGCTCCCGGATTTATAGATACTCATGCACACTCTGATTTTACACTTCTTGCTGATCCGCGTGCTGAAGGGAAAATATGTCAGGGTATAACAACAGAGATTAATGGGAATTGTGGTATTTCTGCTTCTCCTCTTTACAATGATGCTCTTAAGCAAAGGGAGGAAGATCTTAAAGAGCTTGGCATAAATGAACGTTGGTCAACTTTAAAGGAATATTTCAATATTCTTGAAAAAAAGAAAATAGCTGTTAATTTTGCTACTCTTGTAGGTCATGGAAATATAAAGGCATCAGTAAAAGGTTATGAAAAGAAGGATTTAACAAACTCCGAATTAAGAAAAATGTGCTATCTCCTAAGGGACTCTATTAAAGATGGTGCTATTGGACTTTCAACAGGCTTGATTTACCCCCCTGGTATCTATTCCAAGACCGATGAACTTATTGAAATGGCTAAATCCTGCAGAGATCTAATCTATACAACCCACATGAGAAGTGAGGGGGAAAGGCTTATTGAATCATTAAAAGAAACAATAGAGATAGGAGAAAAATCAGGTATTAAGATTCATATTTCTCATATTAAGACGAATGGTGAGGAGAACTGGCACAAAGTAGAAGAGGTTATATCAATGATGGAAAAAACAAGAGAAAAAGGTATTACTTTGACCTGCGATAGATATCCTTATACTGCCTCAAGCACAGACTTAGATTCAATATTGCCCCCATGGATTTTTTCTGGGGGTAAGGAGAAGGAGTTAGAAAGGCTAAAAAACATAAATATTAGAAATAAAATTAAAAATCATTTATTAAAAAATAGAACAAAAAGTTACTGGGAAAATATTTTTATATCATATTTACATACAGATAGGAACAAATGGATGTTGGGAGAGAGTCTTTACAAAATTAGTCAATTAAAAAATAAAGATCCGGTTGATATTATGTTTGATATATTGATTGAGGAGAATTTGGGAGTTGGAGCTATTTTTTCGTCAATGAGTGAACATAATCTAAAAAGATTTTTAACTCTAAAATATTGTATGATCGGTTCTGACAGTTCAGCGAGATGCTTTTCAGGTCCTACTCATAGGGGGAAGCCCCATCCAAGAGCCTTTGGGAGTTTTCCAAGATTTCTCGGGAAATATGTAAGAGACGAGTCTCTTATGAGTATAATTGAGGGGATTCATAAGATAACAATGCTTCCAGCCATAACATTCGGAATACGAAAAAGAGGGGTTATAAAAGAGGGGGCGTTTGCAGACATTGTAATTTTTAATTTGGAAAAGTTAAATGATAAAGCAACATTTGAAAATCCTTTTTTAAAGCCGGAAGGCATTTATTATGTTCTTTTAAATGGCTTGCCTTCTTTGTGGGAAGGAGAGATAACAGGGATCAGGGCGGGTAGGATACTGAGAAATAGAAAATAAAAAGGTTTTTGAAGTACAGGGTTATGTATAATATATATATAAATTCATAGAGAGGGGTAAATAATATGAATTCTATAGAAATAGCAATAAAAATGGAGACAGATGCAATAAGGTTTTATACAGAAGCATCAGAGAAAACAAGAAATCCTGTTGGTAAACAGATGTTTATATCAATCGTTGAAGATGAAAAAAGGCACCTCGAGACACTAAAGGAGATATTTAAGGGATTGGATATTACTATTCATGATGTCAGCCCATTAGAAAATATTAGAACTGTCTTTGAATCTTTAAAGAATGGGATGATGAAGAGGGTTGAAGCAACTAGTGATGAACTTGAAGCTTTCAAAATTGCGATGCAGATGGAAAAAGAAGGTATAGCATTTTATAAAAATGTCTTAAAAGATGCAAAGACTCTAAAAGAAAAAGCCTTATTTGAAAGACTTGTGAAAGAAGAGCAAGAGCATTACAATATTTTTGCTAATACCTACTTCTTCCTTTCAGACACTGGTAGTTGGTTTATGTGGGAAGAACATAGCATTGTTGACGGAGGAACTCCCTGGGCATAAAAAAGGCGTGTTTTCACACGCCTTAAATTCATCAAAGCATTGACCTATTAATTTGACATTTAATGCAATTAGCAAGAATTTTTGCACTTACAAGTCATTGATATTTTTTTTGATACCTTTATTATTTTCATCTGACACCTCCTTTATAAAAAGAATATTGTTAATTATAAAGAATAATAATAATTTTATAGTATCGGTATAATTCTGATTTTTTTGTAGGATAAATCCTACAAAAAAATATCTATATTTTCATATAGTACCATAAAGAGCACATCTGTAAAGGTCTTTTCCTAAAGGGTCTCCTGAAAGCTGAGCCCTATATCTGCATCCTCCTCTACAGGATTCAATATATTCACAATCACATTTAAGTTCATCAATTGTCACAGGTTTTATTCTCTCCCAGCATTTTCTGAGTCCTTCTTCTACTTTTCCAACGGGCGCATCTGAATAAAAGGTACATTTTGCAACATTTCCATTCGCAATTATTGCCATTAGATGAAGACCACATGCAAAACCTGATGATGATGTATGAATGCCTGTTCCATAACCATATCTAAGATATTTTCCTCCTTCCTTGGGATTCATCTGAAAATCAACGTTTTCTGTTAGTCTCCCTGTTATACAGGGGATATCAACCTGCCACTCTTTGATCCCAATTTTCATGAATAATTTTTTCATTCTGTCAAAATCATTAATATTTTCCGGATGAACCATTGTAGCTATTGAGACATTAAAACCATAATCAAGTGATAACTTGACTGCATTCATTGCCTTCTTAAAAGTTCCTATTCCTCTCAAAGAGTCATGTGATTTTTCAAGACCGTCAATACTAATCTGAAACTCATTGAAATTGAGATGTTTTAGTTTTTTTTCACTTAAAAGGGTACCATTTGTAAATAAAACCTTTCGTATTAAAAACTGTGAAAGCATTTCGTTTATCTCTTCAAATCTATTATGAAGTAGTGGTTCACCTCCTGTGATGAGAACCCTCAAACCTTGCATATATTCAAATTCCTTTAAAATATCTCTTATCGATTTTAGAGAAAGTTCATCAGTCCCTCTATCAGCAATATAACAATGTTTGCATCTAAGATTGCATTTATTTGTAATCTGTAATTCAATGTATCTCAATGAAGGGACCGGAGATTTTTCTAAAGGAGGGCGTCTTGAATCAATTTTTTTTGTTACCAATATTCCTTCTTTAAGACAATAGTCAATAAAATCATTCTTTTTAGCACTGCAGCCAGATTCAGAGCATCTTTTAAGAAAATCAAAAGACTCAAAATCAAGTTCATAAAGTTCATCATTTTTAATATGGTATACACATGGATTTTCGAGCAATTTAAGTGAAGCTTTATCAGAAAGAAAATATTTCATGTTTCATTATACATTCTTTTAGCAGTAAATTTATAATGATAATAATGGCAACAAGAAAAGATCTTGAGAAAAAACTTTGTCTGAAATTTTGTACTTATTATAAGCCTAATAAGAAAAATGAATTTGCATGCATGGGGTATCATGTGATAAAGCAATTGTTAAAAAAAGGGTATAAGATTATCTTTACAGATACAAAAAAAACAATTTATAGAAAAACAGAAGAATTGCTTGCTAAAAGAATGTGCATATATTGCTCTTTTTATAAGAATGATTGTGATTTCATTCAGCAAAAATATGCTTCTGATCCTTGTGGGGGGTTTATATTACTGGGTCAACTCCTTGAATCAAAGCTGATTTCTTTTGATGATATTGTCAGAAATGTTAAGAAACTCTAAATACCAATACTGTCCAAAATATTCTGAAATATTGTCTCTCTTATCTTGTGTAAGTCTGTTGAGTACATTTATATTGCTATAAATTTTGATTAAAAAGGGGGGTGTCATATGGAAGTAATTGAGACAATAAAGGAAAGAAGATCGATAAACTTCTTTGAACCTGAGAAAAATATTCGTGATGAGGTAATCACGGAACTTCTTGAAATTGCAAATCTTTCTCCATCCTCTTTCAATCTCCAGCCCTGGAAAGTAATAGTTGTTAAAGAACCTGATATGAAGAAACTATTAAGGGTATGTGCATTTAATCAACCAAAAGTTGAAGAGGCATCTGTTGTATTAATTTTAATCGCGGATCCAGATGCTGTTGAAGATAATTTAGAAAGAGTACTCGATAGATGGGAGGAACTCGGTTATATAAAATCAGAGATGAGGGAGAGTTACATTGGAATGGCTAATGACCTTTACGGTCCAAAAGATAGTCTCAAGAGAAAAATATTTGCTGTAAAAAATACCTCTTTATTTGCCATGAACCTTATGATTTCTGCTAAAGGTCTCGGACTTGAGACTCACCCTATGGATGGATTTGACGAAAAGTGTATAAAGAATGAGTTTAATATTCCTGAAGATAAAATCATACCGATGATTATTGCTGTGGGATATCTAAAGTCTGGAATAAAATTATTACCGAGGGCTTTCAGAAGAAAACTTAATGAATTTGTATATTTTGAAAAATATTGAATAACATTTATTTTGTAGGATAAATCCTACAAAAAAATCAGACTTATACTGATACAATTCAGTCGCAATACTACTTTATAATTTTGTAAATTTTTAATATCAACCTATTAAATTTTAAAAAGGAGGTAGCTTTAATGACATATATTGCCAAGGATTATTCAAAACTCATTGGGATTGAAGGGTTCAGTGAGACTCTTTTAAAGAATCATTTTACTCTATACCAGGGGTATGTAACCAATACAAATAAGGTATTAGATACACTCAGACAGATGTTAAAGGATGGTAAGACCGGAATCCCGGAGTTTGCTGAACTTAAAAGAAGGGTTGGTTGGGAATTTAACGGAATGAGACTCCATGAATATTATTTCGAAAATCTTGGTGGAAAGGAAGAAATTAATGAAGAAGGGAGGCTTTATAGGAAAATTATAGAAGAATTTGGAAGCTATGAGATATGGGAGAAGGATTTTAAGGCGATAGGCACAATGAGAGGGATTGGGTGGGTAATTCTTTATCAGGACATATTTAATGGAGGTCTGATAAACTTCTGGATCAATGAACATGATGTCTCGCATCCCTCTGGCTGTAATCCAATATTGATAATGGATGTATTTGAGCATGCTTATATGATTGACTACGGCTTAAAAAAGAGTGAATATATAGAGGCTTTTTTTAAGAACATAAACTGGTCTGCTCCAGAAGCAAGACTAAAATAATAAAAATAATAATAGGAGGGTAAAATGCCATTTATTGAAGTTGAAGGGAAAAAAATTGAATTGGATGAGGATGATTTTCTTGTAAATTTTGATGATTGGGATGAAAAAGTTGCATGTGCAATTGCAGATAAGTTGGGGGTTAGTAAGACATGTCCGCTCACAAAGGAGAAATTAGAAATCATAAAGTTTATGAGGGAATACTATAAGAAATTTAACGCTTTTCCTGTACCCCGTTACATATGTAAAAATGTACATCAACCAAAGAATTGCACATATGAGGAGTTCTTTGACCCTCTTTCAGCATATAAGATTGCTGGGCTTCCCAGAGTTGTGGCTTATGGAGAAATTTTCGATGAGATAAGGAAACTTAAATAAACAAAGGAAAGAGTTAAAACATAACAACGAGTAATGTAATGAAGGCATTAATTATAAGTACTGATAATTTTGAGGATTGTGAACTTCTTACACCTTTGTACAGGTTAAAAGAAGAAGGAATTAAAGTCGATGTCGCATCAATAAAAAAGGGAAAAATAAAAGGAAAGCATGGCTATGAAGTTGATGTTGATTTGACCCTTAAAGAGGTGAATCCTGATAATTATGACATACTTATTCTACCAGGCGGAAAAGCACCTGAGGTTATTAGAAAAGAGAAAGAAGCTATTGAAATAGCAAAACACTTTTTTCAAAAGAATAAGCCTATATCAGCAATATGTCATGGTCCTCAGACATTAATATCAGCTGGTTTACTTAAAGGTAGACATGCCACTTGTTATAAATCAGTAGCTCAGGAGATGATAAAAGCTGGTGCTATATATGAAGATAGAGAAGTTGTTGTTGATAAAAACCTTATAACCTCAAGACAGCCTTCTGATTTGCCAGCTTTTTTGAGAGAGACTATGAAGCTTCTGATGAAAAAGGGATAAAAAGAGAGCTTTCAAATCTCATTCTATAAATTGCCGTTTATGAATAGACTTTCAAAAGAGAGATCACCTTATCTCAGACATTCTGCTTATCAGAAGATTGATTGGTATCCTTGGTCTGAAGAGGCCTTTGAAAAAGCAAAAAAGGAGGATAAAATATCCTGCTACAACCTGTTTTGAACCTTTTTGAAGTATATCTTCTAACGTAGGCTCAGTAGATATGGGTGTTACACGACGGTATATTGAAAAAATAGTGCCGATAGTAACATTCACATCTATATTAGATGATCCATCAAGTGGATCAAAAATAAGGACATAATTACCTCCCGGAATATAAAATTTATGTATATTTTGAAATCATAAAATTAAGAATTTTCCTTTTACGGAATTTTCCATTTTTTCCTTGACATCAACAATATATTGTGGTTTAATTACATCCTAAATACAAAATTTAGAACTTAAATTAAGAATTTTCTTATAAAATATGGAGGTAAACTTTATGGAAATGGTTAATGGTATTAGTCTTACACCTAATAGTTTGAAAGTCCTTGAGAAGAGATACCTCAAAAGGGATGAAAGGGGGAAGGTTGTCGAGACTCCTGAAGAGCTTTTCAGACGTGTAGCAAAGGCAGTTGCCTCGGCAGATCATGAATACGGTAGCTCAGAGAATGAGGTCAAGACTCTTGAAGAGAAATTCTATGAGATGATGACATCTCTTTCTTTTCTACCTAATAGTCCAACACTAATGAATGCAGGAAGAAGGCTGGGGCAGTTGAGCGCATGTTTTGTTTTGCCTATTGAGGACTCGATGGAGTCAATCTTTGATGCAGTGAAAAATGCTGCTATCATCCATAAGAGCGGTGGGGGCACAGGTTTCAGTTTCTCAAGACTGAGACCAAAAGGTGATGTTGTCGGTTCTACAAAAGGTATCTCTTCAGGACCTGTATCTTTCATGACTGTCTTTGATACTGCAACAGAGGCTGTTAAACAGGGTGGGACAAGAAGAGGTGCTAATATGGGTATTCTAAGAGTCGACCACCCTGATATCATTTCTTTTATTACTTCAAAACAAGATAATTCAAGATTGAATAACTTTAATATCTCTGTTGCTTTAACAGATGATTTTATGAGTGCTGTTAAGGAGGACAGGACATATGACCTTATAAATCCAAGAACAAAAGAAAAGACAGAAACACTAAAAGCAAGAGATGTATTCAATCTAATAGTTGAGAACGCTTGGAAAAATGGTGAGCCGGGTATCGTTTTTATAGACAGGGTAAACGATTTAAACCCTACTCCGCTTTTAGGAAAAATAGAATCGACTAATCCATGCGGTGAACAACCACTTCTTCCTTATGAGTCATGTAATCTCGGTTCCATAAACCTTGCAAGGATGGTGAAAAATGGAAGGATAGACTGGAATAGACTTAAAGAGATTGTTTGGATGGCAGTTCATTTTCTGGATAACGTCATAGATATAAACAAATACCCTATTCAGATAATAGAGGAGATGACAAAGGCAAACAGAAAAATCGGACTTGGTATTATGGGATGGGCAGATATGCTTATCTGCCTTGGAATTCCATACAACTCAGATGAGGCTTTAAAACTTGCAGAAGAGGTGATGGGATTTATACAAAAAGAAGGCAGGGCGGCTTCGAGCAAATTAGCTGAACAAAGGGGGACATTCTCTAACTATGAAGGAAGTATTTATGACGGCAAAGTAAGAGTAAGGAATGCAACGATAACGACAATAGCTCCAACAGGTACACTTTCTATAATTGCTGGCTGTTCATCTGGTATAGAACCGATCTTTGCGATCTCTTATGTTCGGACTGTGATGGAGGGGACAAAGCTGATAGAAGTAAACCCCTATTTTGAGAAGGTAGCAAAAGAGGGAGGGTTCTGGGGAAGAGAATTGATGGAAAGGATTGCAGAAAAAGGTTCCATACAGGAATTTAAAGAGATACCAGAAGATCTCAAGCGGCTCTTTATTACTGCCCATGATATTACCCCTCATGAACATATAAGGATGCAGGCAGCTTTCCAGAAATATGTGGATAATGCAGTCTCAAAGACCGTGAACTTCCCACATTGTGCAACTAAAGAGGATGTTAAGGAGGTGTATCTTCTTGCATACGAACTTGGGTGTAAAGGTGTTACTGTTTATAGAGATGGCTCAAGAGAGGAACAGGTTCTCTCAAAGGGTGAGAAAGAAGTCAGTGGTCAGAAAGCAAAAATAACTCCGAGGAAAAGGCCTGAGGTAATAAATGGTTCAACACGATTAATGAAGACAGGTTGTGGTAATCTCTACGTTACTATTAATGAGGACGAAGAAGGTCATTTATTTGAACTTTTTACATCTATGGGAAAGGCTGGTGGCTGTGCTGCTAGCCAGTCTGAGGCGATTGGAAGGCTTGTGTCTCTTGCATTCAGATCTAATATTGAGCCTGATGAAGTCATTAAGCAACTTAAAGGTATTTCATGCCACTCACATGTCTGGGTTGAAGGTGGGAAGATAACTTCCTGCTCAGATGCGATAGCAAAGGCACTTGAGAAATATCTTCTAAGACGAAGGAATGGGAACGGCGACAGTGAAAAGATTTATAAATCCGCCCCAGGCGGAATTATGTTTATTGGCAGATGCCCTGAGTGTGGAGGTGCTGTTGAGCATGAATCGGGCTGTGCTGTCTGCCACAATTGCGGATTCACAAAGTGCGGATAAAAAAGGGTGATTTTTGTCACTTCTTTATCTTTAATTGCTCATTTATATTTGAAATGTACATATAATTGAATGGAGTAAATTTGAATAGGGATTATATGAAAAGGATTATTTCTTTAGTAGGCATGTTTTCTTTGTTATTTTCTTTTTCAGTTAAAGTTATTGCTTACGAAAAGAATGAAAATAAAACAGCCTTCCGTTATTACTGCACGGGAAGATACAAAGAGGCAATAAGACTCTTTAAGGATTATGCAAAAGAAAAACCAGATTCTACTATATATTATTACATCGGATATGCATTATATAAAACAGGAAAATTTGAAGAAGCAAATAAATATTTCAAGATGGCTTATTTACTTGACCCCATGTTTTCTCCTATACAGGTTTTTTCTCACCAAAAAATAGGAAGACACAAAAAGTAATTAGAAAATAATTAGTTATAGTAAAAACTCGAAGGTTCTATTAACTTTTTTTGATGATGTCCCATCTTTTAAAAAAATTTTTGTATAATAACAGAAATTTTTAAAGAAGGAGGAGTTAATATGGCTGAGGCAATGGTTGTAACCTATGAATGCAATCAGTGTGGGACAGAGGTTGTTGTTACAGAGACACTTGAAACAAAACTGAGCCCTATTTACTGTTGTGGGATGGAGATAACAAAGGTGTCTTCTGTACCTAAGAATATTGTAAAACCAAAAAAGAAAGTGGTGAAAAGGGTAGTGAAGAAAGGGGTCAAAGGGACTAAAAAGAAAATTTCAAAAAAGAAACCAAAGAAATAGCTAAGTTTCCCGACCCTTTTGTTTTATTTCGGATATACCACTCAAAGGATCTTCAGGTTCGGGCAAATACCATCTTAAGATATCTTTAGACATATGGACTGAAATTCCATATGCACTCAAGATTTTAAAGAGCGGTCTTCCAAAAATAAAGGGTTCGAACTCAGACTTCAGCCCTAATTCAGAAAGGGCATATGAACGTATTGTAATGTCCTTATTCACATAATCTTTCAGTTTAACAAGTAATTTTGATTTATTTTTCTCTTGTGGCAGGGCATAAAGAAGGTTATTTATCTCATTAAAGGGGCATTCTTTTTCATGAGTTTCTATGATTGATAAAATCGGGTCATCACGATTGATAATATCTTTGCGCATTAAAGTATCTCTACCAATAATTGAGATAAGGTCAGAATTATCCCAGCATTTTAGGAGACGACATTCAAGGAAACGATTTTCGTAAATTATACATGAAGATTCTTTTACATTATAAAAGTAACATGACCAATCATTTCCTTTCCCCTTTATCTTTATTAGCTCTGTCTCTGATGGTTCGATCCTATTTTTTAGAGGATTGAATGCCAGTTCGTCTTTTCTTATGGTTACAAGATGATGATAACCAACATATCCTGAGACAAGTATTTTTTTATCTTGATTGTGAAGGACTGGTCCACCTTTCATACAACATGTCCCACACCTTGTACACATATCTCTCAGGATTTTTTTCTCCTCTTTATTTTTACTTTTCATAAAATGTGTAAGAGGTTTTTACTGTTTTTTATGTAAACTATTATAATAAACCTTTCAGAAGTGGAGTTATTATTTAAAGGGATATGAAAGAAAAGAAGTTGTAAATCTAAAGTCCGAGAGCCTCGCTTATCTTCTTTCTCTGTTTTTCTATTACCTTTTGTCCCTGTTCGAGGGCTGATAAGATCTCTTTCTTTGCACTTTCTGATAACTCTTTGCCCCGGTCAATAATATCTTCTGCTTTATCTTTTACATCAACAGTGAAATCACTTACACTCTCAACAATATCCTCAACAAGGTCAATAGCACCCTTCTTAACCTTTTTTGCTGTCTTTGAAATATCCCTCCTTGTTTCACGACCTGATTGAGGTGCATAGAGTAAGGCAACGGCCGCACCTATTAGACCACCCAAAAGAAAGGCTCCTAAGATTTTTATATCTCTATTCATAACACCCTCCATTAAGAAATATCCTTAGATTAATACAAATAAAAGAGAGAGTCAACCTTTCCGATAGACAATTTTTGTAAACTAAAATATTATTAATATGGGGGAAAATATATGAATGTGACTTTATTACAGGGTTCATGGAAGATTTTTACAATATGGGGGATACCCATAAGGATTCATTTTTCGTGGCTAATTGTCTTTGGATTAATAACATGGTCTTTATCAACCTACTATTTTCCAAAAGTAGCTCCAGAGCTTCCAGCTTCATCTCAATGGATAAAAGGTGCTGTAGGGGCATTGCTTCTGTTTTCTTCTGTTACATTCCACGAACTTGCACACTCCTTTGTCTCAAGAAAATATAGGATAACGATTCTCAGTATTACACTTTTTATCTTTGGTGGTGTTGCCCAGATGAAGGGTGAACCACCAACTCCGAAAGCAGAAATGGGAATAGCAATAGCAGGTCCGCTTTCAAGCTTTCTTCTATCGGGGGTTTTTTTTATGATCTATGTTGTTGCTTCGAGCTCAGGCGTAAAAGCCCTCTATAGTTATCTCGCACAGATTAATCTTATACTCGGCATATTCAATCTAATTCCGGGTTTTCCAATGGATGGTGGAAGGGTTTTGAGGGCAATAATCTGGGAGAAGACAAAAGATTATTTTCACGCAACTAAAAGAGCATCAGAAATCGGGCAAGGGATTGCACTTTTTTTCATCTTTTTTGGATTATTTTCTATTCTTACAGGTTTTACAGGAGGTTTCTGGTTGATGTTAATTGGCTGGTTTCTTTATACAGCAGCACAATCAAGCTTTCAGCAGGCAAGCTTTCAAGAAGCCCTTTCAGGTGTGAAGGTAAAAGATGTGATGTCAAGAAATATTGTAACTCTCAACTCATCCATTACAGTTGATGAAGCAGTTAATAACTATTTTCTCAAATATGGCTATGGAGGATTCCCTGTTTTTGAAGACGACAGATTTTTGGGAATAGTAACTTTGAAAGAGATAAGAAATGTTCCAAGACATAATTGGATGAAAATAAAAGTTCATGAAATCTTGATTCCGCGCAAGAGTGAGTGGGAAGTCTCACCTGAAGATGATGCCCTTAAAGCCCTTGAATTGATGATTATGAAAGATAAAGGAAGGCTTGCGGTAACAGATAATGATAAAATTATAGGCTTAATTACAAGAAATGGGATTGCAAGATATATTCAGATTTTGAAGAAATAAATAGACAATACTACTACGTGATAATAAAGAACAAAATAACTTGTCCAAAAGAGCATTTTCTAATCATTAAGCCATAAAATATCTTATAGAGAGATGAAAGAACAGCAACTTTCAGGGATGGGTTTACCATCCCTGAAAGTTTATTTAGTAAACTACTTACCTGCTGGTTTCTCCGGTGCTGGCGCTGGCTGTTCTGGCGCTGGCGCTGGTTCTGGTGCTGGCGCTGGTGCTGGCGCTGGTTCTGGTGCTGGCGCTGGTGCCTCTGCTGGTTTCTCAGCCTTTTTACAGCCACTGACGCCTAATGAGAAAGATACAAGCAGCAACAGTGACAATATTAATACTAAAATCTTCTTCATGAACTGTCACCTCCTTTCAAAAAAATTCCTATGAATCTTAAGTCCTCATTATAGCATAAGGCTGCTCAATTTTATATCCGACCCTTTGAAAAAATCAAGATATTTCTTATGTCTAAAATTTAAACATAAAAAATGCCTAATGATAGGAAAAAGAAAAAAAGTAAAGGAAGCTCTTCGGCATCCAGCCATATTTCAAAATATCTTGGACAGCTGTGATTTATAATAATAACAAAATATGTCTATTTTAGCTGCTATTGATGTTGGTTCAAATACAATAAGACTTCTTATAGGAGAAGTTAAGGAAAATAATATTAAAGATATAATATATGAAAGAAGAATCACCCGTTTAGCTGAAGGTATTGGTATTTCAGGAAAACTCCGCTCAGAAAATATGGAGAACTCTCTTTTGGTAATGAGGGAGTTTTATTCAATTATTAAAGAAAAAGGTGTTGTGACTACACGAGCAATAGCTACAAGTGCCTTAAGAGATGCTAAAAATGCAGATATATTTAAAGAAAAAGTCCTTTCTGATACGGGTATCCAAATAGAAGTTATTTCAGGTAAAAAAGAGGCAGAGCTTACTCTTAAGGGTATACTTTTTTCTTTCTCTAATTTATCTATTTTATCTATGGTATCACATCTTTCTCTTATTTTTGATATTGGTGGCGGAAGTACAGAGTGGATAGTATGTAAAGATATGCATCCCTTAGGTATGGGAAGCATTCCTGTTGGAGTTATAAAACTTTGTGAGAGATTCATCAAATCTGATCCTGTTTTACAGCATGAGATCTCAGAAATGGAAAAGGAAATTCTTTCACACCTAAAAAAAGTAGAAGAGAAGATAAGAGATTATATGGTTAGTGATACAACCTTTATAGGGACTGCCGGGACTTTTACAACCATCGCTTCTATTGATTTAAGACTCGAAAAATATGATAAAAAAAAGGTTCATTTGCATAGAATTCCCCTCAGCAGACTTTATGATATGAAGAGGATATTATTTTTCCTCACACTTGAGGAGAGGAAAAAAGTGGTTGGACTTGAGGCAGGAAGAGAAGACTTGATAATCCCCGGCTTACAATTTACAATTAATATTATGGATTTTTTTGGATTCAATGAATTAATTGTGAGTGAATATGGTCTGCTTGAAGGAGTGCTTCTTGAAATATCGCAGGAAGGAATTGGGAAATGAAAAAGGTATTCGAGAGACCAAAAAGCCTTAAGAATGTACCTTTCAGGTTCTGTTCAGGCTGTGGACACAGTATTATACACCGTTTAATTGCAGAATGTATTGATAAACTGGATATCAGGGAAAAAGTTATCGGAATAGCACCTGTTGGATGCGCTGTATTTGCCTATGACTACTTCGACTTCGACATTCTTGAAGCTGCCCATGGAAGACCACCTGCTGTTGCAACTGGATTAAAACGGAGCATGGATAATAGGATTATCTTTACATATCAGGGTGATGGTGACCTTGCTGCAATAGGAACTGCTGAAATCATACATGCAGCAAACAGAGGAGAAAATATTTCGGTGTTCTTTGTCAATAACGCTACTTATGGAATGACAGGAGGACAGATGGCTCCAACAACAATTTTAGGTCAAAAGACATCAACAACACCTTTGGGAAGAGATGCTAAAGCAGCTGGTTATCCACTACGCATTGCAGAACTTATTTCAACTATTGAGGGGGTTTCATATATTGCAAGGACATCTATTGACTCTTATAAGAATCTAATAATAACGAAAAAGGCAATGGAGAAATCTTTAAGATATCAGATGGAGGGAAAAGGGTTCAGCCTCGTTGAGATATTATCGCCATGTCCAGTTGACTGGGGACTCAGCCCAAGGGATTCAGTAATCTGGCTAAGAAAAGAGTTGATGTCAATATTTCCTCTCGGAACCTTTAAAGACAAATTTTCATGAGAGAGATTAATTTAAAAAATATTTAAATAATGTATTAGTTTTCATACACGGTCAATGGTCACAGATCATAAATTATATTCGAGCAATGTCTGCATGTATTAAAATTAACTTTTAAAAGAGGATAATATCTGGAAAAGAAGATTTTAATTGCGGGTTTTGGTGGGCAGGGTATCCTTCTTCTTGGAAAGATCCTTGCTTATGCGGGGATGCTTGAGGATAAAGAAGTTACATGGTTTCCATCCTATGGTGGAGAGATGCGGGGAGGAACAGCAAACTGTGCGGTTATAATTTCAGATGAGTTGATTGCCTCCCCGATTGTTACAAATCCTGACATACTGATTGTTATGAATGATGCTTCATTAAAAAAATTCCAGCCACTTTTAAAACAAAAAGGTGTCCTTATATTTGATTCGTCTCTGATCAAAAAACCAGACCTAAGGAATGATGTAGAAGTCTTAGGTGTCCCTGCAACTGAGATTTCCAGTTCAATAGGTTATACAAGGTCTGCAAATATGGTATTGATCGGAGCACTTATTGCAAAGACAAGGCTTCTCAGTGAAAAATCGATTTTTGAGGCAATTGAGAGTTCAATAACATATGGGAAAAATAGTATAGACATGAATAAGATAGCTATTATGGGTGGAAAGAGGTACTTTGAAGATAAGAAAAGCCAGGATTTCTGATCTGAAATATATTCATAAACTTATAAATGATTTTGCAAAGAGAGAAGAGATGCTTCCAAGACCTCTCAGTGAGCTTTATGAGAGTATGAGAGATTTCTTTGTTTGTGAGGATGATGGAAAGATAGTAGGTGTTTGTGCGCTACATATCATTTGGGAAGACCTCGCAGAGGTTCGTTCTCTTGCAGTAGATAAAGGATACCAGAAATCGGGTATTGGTAGTATATTAGTGAAAAGGTGCCTTAGGGAGGCAAGGGAGTTGGGGTTGAAAAGGGTATTTGCACTGACATATATCCCCAATTTTTTCAAAAAAATTGGATTTATGGATATAGAGAAATCAAGTCTTCCTCAGAAGATATGGGGTGACTGTCTACGCTGTCACAAATTTCCTGAATGTGATGAGAATGCAGTGATTATAAACCTTCAATAATCAAAATATGAATTAATGTAGCTGCATCTTTATATATGCCTTTTCTCTGAGTTTATCAATATGATTCTTGAGTAGTTTATTAATTTCTTTTTCAGTAAGGTAATGTTCTATCTCTTCCCTTACAGCCTCAAATTCCTTACCCTGAAAATTATCCACATATTTTTTATAAAAATCTAAGACATCTTCTTCTTTTATATGTGGTCGTATCCTGAGAGAGATATATTCCTTGAGAATCTCTTCATCTGCAGTTGCATTAAGCCGTAATTTTTTTGCTTCTCTCAGGATTAATATCCTATTGATCATTGAATTCAAAACCTCTTCTTTTGTTATTTCGGGGTTAAGCTTTATAGAATCTGAATAAACTTCATTTAATTCACTCAGGGTTATTGCAGTATCATCAACAAAAGCAACTACATAGTCTTTTATGGCTGCATAACTTAAGGATTTGAGAGCAAAAAGAAAAAAGCACATAATAAAAAATATAGTAAATGGAGTTTTTAGTCTTGGATTTTTACCCCGGACTAATAATTGTGTATTCTTTGATCTCCGACCTTTGACGTTTGAACTTTTAAAAGGCATGTCCGATACTGAAGTGAAGTTCTCCACTACTTTCACCTTTTTCTCTCTTAAGTTTATGACCATAATCAATTCTTATTGGTCCAACTGGTGTGTTATACCTTAGCCCGAGTCCTGCTGTATATTTAAGGCTACCGAATTCTGTATCCTGAACCTTATGCCAGACATTACCACTGTCAAGAAAGGCAACAATACCAATACCTTTGCCAAGAGATGAGCGTAGTTCGAAATTGCCGAGAATAAAGGCATTACCACCTGTGGGGTTTCCATCAGAGCCCTTTGGACCGAGTGCATCCTGCTCATAACCCCTAACAGTTGATCTACCCCCGAGAAAGAACCTTTCAACGATTGGAAGCTCATCAGTTCCATGGTATCCCCATGCAAGTCCACCTCTAAGAGATAAGGCAAGAACGAGACCTTTAAATATTTGGTGATAAGTGCTTCCATGAAAAAGAAGCTTTAAAAAGTTTGTCTCAGATAATAACAAAGGAGATGTAAGTTTTAAAGATATTCCTGAAAATATTCCTTCTTTTGGATCAATAGGATTGTCTCTTGAGTCATAGACGAGTCCAGGTCTGATAGAGCTGATAACAAGGGTTTCTGTATCCTCCCTGCTGAGAATTACATCGGGTTGAACATCAAAGGTATCAACATTCGAGAATTCATAATAAAGCTCTGTATTCAATCTGTCATTTAATTTTTTTTCTATGCCTGCTGTTGCTCCATACCTGGTTAATCTGTATCTTGTTTCTCTGGTATCTATATTGACTTCTTTCCTGTCTTCATAAAGCAGAAAGAACCTGAATGGAATATGTTTATTTAAAAACCATGGGTCAAGATACTGGATAATATAACGTCTATCCAGGGAACTTATTTCAAAGCGGGCTGAAGATTGTCTGTTCAAACCCCAGAAGTTCCTGTAGCTCAAATCAAGGAAACCCCGAAACCTTTCATAGTCAGCGTATCCAAAACCGAATTCTATAGCACCAGCGTTTCCTTCTTCTACATTAATTAGAACATCTTTCATGTGGTCGTATTTATTGAGCGGTTCTATTTCGATATCTTTAAAAAGCCCAAGTTTGTAAAGATGCTGTCTCTCTTTTGCAAGTAGACTATAATCAAAAGGTACGCCCTCATAATGAACTGATTCTCTTTTTATTACTTCATATCTTGTTCTGTAGTTTCCCCTGACAATAGTCTTTCCAAAATATGTTTTTCCACCTTCCTTAATTTCAAAAGTAAGAAGCGCTTTTTCTCCTTCAAACTCTCTCCTTATAGACACAATTACATCAGAAAAACCTTGAGAATTATATAATTGGATGACCCTATAACGTGCATCTGAAATATCGACTTCATTATATGGATCACCTGATTTTATTCCAATAACTTTTCTTAAGTCTTCCTCTGAGATAGAGAGGAGACCTTTAATATTAATCCCTGCAATCTCTGTTTTTAGACCTTCATTTATTTTTATTTTAATATCCATTTCATTAGATTTCTCATTATATTTTGTACGGAAATTCTTGATATTTATAGATAAATACCCAAGAGCATGATAAAATTCTTCAATGGCCTCTCTGTCTGTGTCAAGGAGATTAGGATTGTAAATATTTCCTTCTTTGAGGGACATTGCTTCTTTCAGTCTTTTTTCGGGAAGACTGATACCTTCAAAGGAAATTTTCCTTATCTTAACCTTCTTACCTTCAAAAACAAAGAGGTTTAGATTGATTAATTCATTATTTGCTGAAATTACAGGAGCTATCTGTGCAAAGGGGTATCCTTTAGCAAAATAAAGAGAAAGCATCCCGTTAACCGCTTCTTCAATAAGACTGTTATTAAAATCTTCGGCTTCGAAAAAAGGCATCTTTTTTAAAAGTTCTTTTTTTGAAATAACGCTATTGCCTTCTATGGATATTCTCAATTGCTTATTTGGATAGAAAGAAATATTGAGAGTACTATCTTTAAATATATATGGACCTATATTGGCTTTCACATATCCATCTTTTATATATTTTGCCTTTATTTTCTGAAGGTCTTTTTCGAGTTCTAACTTATCGTATATATCACCTTCAGATAGGCTTATATCCTTTTTAATCTCTTGAGGTCCTTCTGAAATTATTATCTTCTTGATTCTTTCAGGTTCACCTGTCTGAATCTGTATTCGAAGGTTAACTCTGGATGGGACTTTAGTCCTTTCAATCTTCAAATTAATAAAAGAAT
>JACAEY010000079.1 GCA_013388605.1 Nitrospirota bacterium
ATCCATAAAGAGCTGGAAAGAACGGTATTTGCTAAGCCTTTCTCTTAACCCTTCTATAAATATCTCTTTCCAGTTCTCAGGCAATTTCCAGTCTTCTTCAAGTGGGTTAAAATGCCTCGCAACCGGAAAATCAACAGTCTTGAGGCTCTTTTCCTTTGCACCCCAGCAGAACATCCCTTTCCTAATTTCTGCTGGGGTATCCATCCATGCTGTTTTAGGGGGCTTGTAGTCAATCTTTAAAAGTTCTTCTTGTTTGATTGCCATGCTTCTACTCCTTTTCTACTGGTAATCCAGCTTCTTTCATATAATGTCTATAATCTTCTTCATACTCTTCATATGTATGCACCTTGACAGGGTAATTCCATGGATTGACATGCATTTTCTCACGGTTGTTGTTAGCGAGGTTTCTCGTTGGACTGAGAAAGACCCCTGCCATATGAGTAAGCTTGCTGAAAGGAAAATAGGCAAAGAGAGTGCTGACGAGAAAGAGATGGATGTAAAATAGAACCCCGATACCCTCTGGTATTTTTGGACTAAAATTGATTAATCCCATTGTCAACTCCTTAATGCCCACTACATTCACCTTGTAGAAATACCTCATGAGTCCTCCTGTAACTCCAATACCGAGGATCAGAAAGAGCGGGAAATAGTCGGCGGGAAGAGAAATATATCGCAACTGAGGGATAAGGACCCTCCTTAAAAATAAGTATGTCACTGCTCCTATAAGGACTAAGTCTGTTATATAGAGCAAGGGCACCCAAACCTGGAAAAAGGAATCCAATATCTCGAGTGTTTTTACAAAAGGAAGGACTGGCTCAGTGAACAGTCTTAAGTGTCTAAGTAAAATAATAAGAAAGGAGTAATGAAATGCCAGTGCTGCTATCCAGAGCCACTTTGATGATGCATAAGAAAGTACTGGTCCACTACGTAATTCAGTTCTTGTGTTTCTGAAGAGTGAACGGAAAAGCAGAACCTCAAATACCATCCTTATAAAAGCTCCGAGAGCTGTTGAGGGATTATCAATCTTATTTTGCTTTATCCACGGGAATGACTTCTGCTGACCTGCAGTTGTAGGGATACGGAATGGAACAGGTCTCGCAGCCCACATAAGGACACGGTAAATTATCCCGATAATGAATATAACAAAGGCAGCATAAGGAATGATGACACCAAAAAGGTTGTTTAGATGTGCAGCTTCAACTCCAATATAAGCCATTAAAATAAGACCTACTACTGCAACTAAAGAAACCCAGAAAGACAATCCAAAACTCATGTCTTCTCACCTCATTTCCTTTAATTTGTTATGCTGAAGTTGTTTCAGCATCGTCATTTTTGTCCTCTAAATCTATTATTAACTTTGCCCTCTTTAAAAGTGTATAAGTCTGTTTATTCAGCTCCATTGCCTTGATTTCATAGATCCTCTCTCGACATTGCATAAATATATCAAAGGATAGCTTAGCAAGATTGTCTATTTGAGATTCAAATTCTAATAGTTCCTCGGCAAGTCCATTATGACGAATCTTATTTAAAAGCTCTTTTCTAACAACATCTTTTAAGATAAATATAAAAGAAATGGCCTGAGATGGTAAAAAATCTTGAACAGCCCTTACTCTTATTATGTTATCAAGGAAAACAGGAACATTTTCAGGATTTATCCCTTGAAGAATCTCATCAAGAAGATTTTTTGCTCCGTCATATATAATGGACCCAACAGGGTTTGAAAATCTATCTTTCTTATTCCTAAGAAATAGAGCTGTTTCTGGAGGGTATGTTTCAATGATAAGTTCGAACCATTTTTTCAGAATATCTTCTCTTTTTTTATATAAAAGCTCATTAAGCTTCATTTACATAAAAATTAAGACATTTTGTTTCAAAATTTATATTTATCAAAAAAATTATTCGACTGCAAAAAATAAATAAACTTTATTATTTCTCCTCTGCACAAGGCAGACCTGCTGAATCTTTGATTGATTAAATAGCGATAGAGAGTAGATATTATTCTACTCTCTATCTAACCTATTTTTATACACAACCTGTTGGTTTTGGAAGCCCAGCAAATTTACATGCCTGTTTTGCAGGTCCTCCTGGGAAAAGGCTATAAAGATATTTCTGGTTTGCCTTTTCAGGTCCGAACATTTTTCCCATCTCTTTGATGAGCATTTTAATAGGTGGTGCAATCTGATATTTAATGTAATACTCTCTTAACCACCTGATTATCTCCCAGTGACGTTCATCAAGTTCAACGCCTTCTATCTTGGCAAGCTCTGGTGCCATCCCTTCTTCCCACTGCTCCCAGTCCTGGATATAACCATCCTCATCCATCTCATATTCCTTACCCTTATACACCCATTTTGGCATTTTTATTACCTCCCTTTCTCTTTGATTTATTAAGTGATTTCATATATAACCATCCCCCTAAAATCTTAATTATATATTATCAATTTAAGCTTATTTAAATTTAAACCAGATAATAACTTATTTAATGAAGCTTTAAACATTAATATAATTCAACGACCACGGTCAAATTAAAAAAACTTATTATTAAATAAACTTATCTTTAAATATAGGATTTAACCTAATTGTCAGAGGGAGAAGCGACCCCATAATACAAACCTATTAATCAAGGAATTTTTCGCCCAACTCGGGCGAACTCTGAATGAAAGTATTAATAATAGTTTTCATAATACCTTATACCTTGTGAATTTGGATTTAATATTAACTGTTTAAGTCCTGAAGACAGTATATTTATATATAAAAATATCTTAAAAGTCAACTTAAATTTATAAATATCAAATATCCTAAAATTAAAAGCCCTCTATCTACATAGATTTTTCAGATACTCTGATATTTTTATAGACCTTTGCAAGATTAATAATACCTTCAACCCATTCTTTTGAACTGAGTGCATGCAGGTGAGTATAGGTAGCGAGAACATTCTTGAAACAAAGTCCATCCATGCTATTTTTAATCCCCTCCCCCTTTTTCATTTTAAAAGTTAAATATATGTTTTCTCTATCTTTCAATTCAATTATGTGAGAATAATGAAATTCATGTCCGCGAAGAATCTGCCCAATCTTAAAAAAAGGGTTAGGGGTCTCAACCTCAAGAATTGTATAACCATGACCTACTGGTTTTTTGTTAACCCCTATAAGAGCTGGAAAGACACCTATTAGTGGATACTCTTTGCCTTTCCACAATAATCTCTCACTAAGATACATTAAGCCCCCGCATTCGGCATAGATCGGCATACCTTCTAATGCGGCCTTCTTTATCGAACTTTTCAATTTTTCATTTCTTGTTAATAAATGTGCATGAGTCTCTGGAAAACCACCTCCAATATAAAGTGCGTCGAGCGATATTGGTAAATCATTTTTTAAAGAACTGAATTCAATTATCTCAGCACCTGCTTTTTTAAGATAATCTATATTTTCAGGGTAATAAAACTGAAA
>JACAEY010000027.1 GCA_013388605.1 Nitrospirota bacterium
AAATAGATCCTTATTCCACCATTTTGAGAGTCTGAAATATTATTTTGGAAAGATGTTTATAATTATAATATTGTTAGTGATTACAACTTCCACACAAGGACTGCACTCTCCGCATGCCCTATTACTCTTTCAGCCACACTCCCCATTAGCATTTTTGTTATGCCAGTCCTTCCATGGCTTCCGATAACTATTAGAGCTACATTTTCTTGAGCTGCTGTTTTAACTATAACCTCATGTGGTACACCTTTTCTGATTATAGTCTTTACTTTTATTTCCTCTTTTTCAGCAACCTTTTTCACTGCGTCAACACTTTCCTTTGCTACAGGAAGGTTTTCATCCTTTTTTGCAACAGAAAGTATTATCAGTGTGCTCCCACTACGTTTTGCGATAGTAATAGCCTCATTTGCTGCAAACTCACTATGCATTGAACCATCTGTGGCTATAAGTATTTTATCAAATGCAAGCTTCGCATCTTTGGGAACAACCATAACCCTACAGAGTGTGTATCCAATGACTTTTTCAGTTGTGCTACCCATCATTATCCTACTTATACCCGTACGACCATATCTGCCCATGACTATCATTCCAACTTTATTCTTTGCTGCCTCATCAACAATAGATTCATAAGGTTCTCCTCCGCGATACAAAATAATCTCGCAATCAACACCCTCTTTTTCTGCCTTTGCTTTAACTGCTTTAAGATGTTCCCCTCTCTGTTTTTCTTCCTTTTCAACAAGTCCGGGTGCAAGGGCTTCAAACTCAGGATTAACCTCTATAACGGATACTACAAAGAGTTTACTCCCGCATGTCTTTGCTAAATTAATAGCCTCTCTTACAGCACCTTCGCTATATTTAGAACCATCTGTGGCTACAAGTAGCCTTTCAAGCCTTTCCATTATTGGACATACCTTATTTGCCATAATTAATGCCCTCCTGATTTTAGTATCCCGCTTGCCGCAAGTGCCAATACTAATACCTCTATTATAGCAATAATCACATAGGGAATATCTTTCTTTTTCATGAGTATTGGTAATATTGAAAGATAACATAGAATAGTAAGCCCTGCAAGTAATGCTATCCCTATCAAATTTAGATAGTCTCCTTTATTTATCATCGCTAACCAATCCCACCCTGTAGGGGCATGGAAGCTATGTATAAAGTCTCCTGACTTCATAGTCCAGTATTGAGGGATATCCTGAGGAGAGATAAAAGACGGAAGTATATCTAACATATATATAAGGAAGGTTACTATTATAAGAGCAAGACCTAAATACATACCAATATTTAAGATATTTGCATATATAATCTGTTCACCTGATGCCTTTGTTCTATCCTCTACCATAAAAACCTCCTCTTTATAATTTCATATATCAAGAATTAACAATAATTTTTTAAATCTATCCTCTAAAATTTTAAGTTCTTATCTCCATATCCCAAGACCTTTAAGCAAAGCCCTGACCCCTGCAAATAATAAAAGCCCTATAACCATCCACTTTATTGCCTTTGGTTTTGCAACTGCAAGTATCCGAACACCAACAATAGAGCCGAGCATTATTCCAACAACTGAAGGAACAACTATCATTGGAAGCACGGCACCTGAATTAAGATAAATCCATGCTGCAGAGGTATCTGTTATAGATAATAAGAACTTACTCGTTGCAACAGATATCTTGAGTGGTGCACCCATAAGTAGATTTAAAACAGGTACATTTGCCCATCCTGCACCAAGACCGAACATACCTGCCATAACACCTATAACTATAAATAAAACTAAACCAGAAACTGTTCTATGTATATTCCATTCAATATCTTTTCCAAGGGATACTTCTCTATATATTCCCATTATGCCTAAGGTTTGAGATAGTTTATCAGGTTTAGGGACATTTGGAAAATCAGACTTCTTTGCAGAAGCCATGATTATAACAATACCTATAATAGTTGCACCAAGAAGGATGTTAACTATATGTGCAGGAAGCGCAAGACCTATCATTGCACCAATTATTGCAGAAGACGACGCGATTAAAGCTACAGGAATGGCAAGACGAAGACTGGCAAGATTTCTTTTGAGAAGTCCGGGACCCGCAGCAAGTGCACCTGAAAGCGCTACAATTAGACCAGCACCTCTGACAAAGTCAATATGAAAAGGGAAGAATCCTCCTACAAGAGGAACGAACAACACACCGCCACCAACACCGCCGAGGACAGCAAGAATACCAAGAATAAAAGTAAAAACAAAAAGTATAACTGACCATGCCCACCAGGGGAGCTTCGATCCCTTTTCTGCTACTTGCTGTCCTGTTGTTGGTTCAGTAGTCGCAAGCACAGTGCATGCAATTAAAATTAAAGCCAGAAGGGTTAGGGAGATGAAAAAAAATTTAGACAATCTCTTTCCCATTTTAATCCTTTCTCCTCCTTTTCACTATGTTTGTTTTGATTTGCAACATAATAGATGTGATTTGCAACTCTTCAAAAGTATTGTAGATTAATCTAATATCATGACAAAGTCAATAAGAAATTAAATCTTTATTTATTAAAATAAGTTATAAATATATTAAGACGCTATTCAACTATCTTTGCTTTTCAAGGATTATAATCCCAAGGGTTTGAATCTTAATTTATGGGAGCTGTTGAATTAGTGTGCAGTTATTTTTCCCCTTTTAAATAATCAATTTCTCTTTTCATCTCTTTCCATTCTAACGCCCTATTAATAGCAATCAGTATCTGCTCTTTACGAAAGGGTTTTGTGATATAATCATAAGCTCCCTTGTGTATAGCCTCTTCTGCTGATTCAATAGAGCCATATGCGGTAATAATAAGTATGGGAATAGATTTGTCTATCTTTCTAACCTCATCAATGAGTTCTATACCATCCATACCTGGCATTTTTAGATCAGCAATCAGTAAATCGAAATGCTGTTCTTTAATTAATTTGGGAATTTCTAAAGGATTATTAGTGGTCGTTGTCCTGTGATTGGTCTTTTCTGTAATAATCATAGCAAGAAGGGCAAGCATATCTACTTCATCGTCCACAATTAAAATCTCTGCCATCTTACCTTTCCTCCAAATCTTCTATCCACCCTTTGCTAAAGTGGGAAAGAATTAATATATAAATTAAGTTTGACCATAACATTTTTCAACTTCCAAAGGAACAATGGGCAAGGAGACGGTAAAAGTAGTACCTTTCCGCTCCTTGTCTTCTTCTTCAGATATTGTCTCAAAGGTTAACTCTCCACCATATCTTGTCACTATACCTTTACAGACAGAAAGTCCTAATCCAGTCCCTTCTCCTACTTTCTTTGTAGTGAAAAATGGATCAAATATCTTGTCTCTGAACTCTTTTTTAATACCATGCCCCGTGTCTTTAAAAATTATCTCTACCATTTTGTCATGTTCATTAAGTCGGGTGGAAATAGTCAAAACTCCGCCTCCATCCATTGCAGAAACAGCATTGGTGATTAAGTTCATAAAGACCTGCTGTAAGTGGCCTGAATCTCCCCTCACCCTTGGTAGATCTTCTGTAATATTTATATCTGTGTTAATCTTTTTTGAAACCAGTAGATTTTCAACAACAGAAATTACATTATCAAGGCATTCATTGACATCAGCGCAATATTCAGTCTTATCCCTATATCTTGCAAACCCCAAAAGGTTTTCAACTATCTTTTTACAATTAATTCCCTGCCTCTCTACAACTTTTAGTATTTCGTATTCCTTAGTACCGGCTTCTACTTTCTCAAGGAGGCTATCTGTAAAACCGAGTATTATAGACAATGGATTATTAATTTCATGAGCTACAGTTGCAGTCAGTTTACCCAGAGATGCAAGTTTTTCTGTATTATACATTTGTTCATCTTCAATCTTCTTCCTCTCGGTAATATCCCTTGAAATTCCAAGAACAGCAAATGTCTTATCATTTTCATTCTTAATACCCGCAAAGTTGCTTGTAAGCCAATATTCTTTTTCTCCAACTTTTACTAAATATTTTACATTTACATTCTTTCCGGTATTAAATACCTGCCTGATAAAACCCATTTGCAATTCAGCACTTTCATTAGAAAAAAAGTCATATATGTTTTTACCGACTAAATCTTCTGAATTTCCTCCAAAGAAACGTGCAGCATATCTATTCATGGATAGGTAGTTTCCCTTTTCATCAATAGTATAGATCAAGTCTTCTGCACTTTCTACGAGTGTTCTGTATTTTTCTTCTGATTTCTCCAATTTTTCAAGTGATTTCTTTAAATCCTCTGTTTTCTTTGTCACTTCTTCTTCCAACGTTCTTGCCCAACGCCTCTCAAAATTTATTACATATATGCTACCTAAGACAATAACAAAAATAATTACGCCCTGAATATAAAACTGGCGTATATAAATAAAATGTATTGGACCCTCGACCTCACTCATTGGTGCTACTACAGCTATAGACCATATATTTCCCTTACCTTGCATTAGGTAGACAGGCGCGTAAGCAATCAATTTCTTCATTTCAGTTTCAGTATTTCCGTATGAACCGGAGATATACCATCCAGTCCCTTCTCTACCTTTAAGCATATTTTCTTTCTGAATCATGTTAATCTTGTCGTAAGAGATTTCAGGATTTAGCATAGCACGTGCATTAAAAGAATCCTCTCCGATAAATTCCTTTTTTGGATGGTAAATAAATACACCTTTGTTATCTATAGCCCAAGCATATCCGGTCTTTCCTGATTTAATATCTTTTACAACATTTCTAACCAAGTGGGTAGCGTCGACCGTTAAAAGAAGTACACCTGAGAAACGACCTGTAGGCATTGGATGTGCCTCATCAATAGATTCTTCATATATGGGTGTTGCTAAATTCATAACAAGCTTTCCAGAATATTGCTCATTATCCTTCTTTATCTCGCCTATATAAATTTTATTCTTATTTTCTTTCTTCAAAGCCCATTTATAATACTCTGTATATTGAAAATCGCCCTTTATTATGCGTGAGGTACCAAGACTATCAACTAAATAGGCTGTTTCTCCTTTTTTATCTATAAGTCTTATATCTATCACTCCATCGTCTTTGATACCAGATAAAGTAGTGTTCATCCTGCTGGCCCACGATACCTCCAGATACTGAATAGAAGGAGAAAATCTCAATAGTGTAAGTTCCCTATTAATGAAATTCAGGCTATCTTCTATCCGATGTGCAGCATACCTCGCTAATACCAGTTGCTGGCTGTTAAAATCCCCATGGATAATTTCTTTCATTTGTCTTGCAGAAACCATACCCAGATATAGGGCACTTAAGAGTAACAATATCAAGAAAATGCCTAAAATGATAATAGCCCTTCTGATGTTATAATATTTTTCTTTAGAAGACTTTTCTCTTTTGTTCACATTATGCATACTATATTCTATCCCAATACTTGCCATTATCTGGCTCGCCTTCCATACCACCTAAACCAAGTATGGAGGAGACTCCTAATAGAGTCCTTTTGTTCTGGATAGCCCAATTAAGTCGAGCAATGACAGGATCAAAAGATATCAATAAACTTTTAGATACTTTGAAGAATAATAGCATAAGTTTATTTCGCTTAAATTGAGCAATATTCCTTTATAAATTCTTTTAAATAGCAGTCCACAAATGCATCGCTAAACATAATCATATCTAACTGCTTTGTATAAACAGTGAGGCGTCCTAATATATTTAATTTTTCCTCAATAACTGACCTTTCATGTCTATTTATACAGGCGTTAAGCATATCTCCAATCCTATCAACATCAAAATCCAGTTTCTTTAGAATCTCTTCAATCAGTCGGGTTCTTCTGATGCGTCTATCAATAGATGCACCCCCACCTTTAAAGTGAAAGCGAATATAGTTATTATATATGTTGTCGCATGTGTATGCTTCAACAGTAGATAGATGATACCCTAACCTTATGTTAAAATTCATATACTCTCTGGATATTATGGCAAAACTCTTTCCCCATCCTCTATCTCGTTTTATTGAAGGGTCAATAGTAATATTAGCAACAACAGAGGCTAAACCAGATACATTCTTAGGCCTGGGACCTGGCCATCTCATCGATAATATGCCTTTCAGAAAGGCATTCATAGGGATAGAAGAGATGTTATCAATAGATATCATTTCTGATGAAGTTAAAATACCACTATTTAGGTCTATTACATATATCTTAAGCGGAATTTTTAAAATTAATCTTACCGCTTCTCCTCCTTTAATATTTGGCCTGTTACTGATTTTAAACATCTCTTCAAGTGATATTTCATTAACAAAATGTGTTATATCATGAAATGTCTTACAAAGTTCTGGTTTGAATGTATCTACCCTAAGATAAACTAAATTCAAAGGAACTATCTTTTTCAGCACCTCTTCTAATGTCTTAAGGATATGAGTATTTTTGAATAGATTTTCCTTTTTTTGTCCCAATTGAATAACTTCATTCACATGCCCTTCATAAACATTACCATTAATTGAATCCACTGTTATTTCCATGCCTGTTGTTATAAGCTTTGTGGCTATTTTTGTATTCAGAATCGTGGGTATCTTGAAATCTCTGGCAATAGATACCACATAATCATTAGCACTGCCGGCATCCGTTACAATAGCAGCAGCCTTATCCATCACCTTTATAAAGTTAGGTGATATATTCCTGGCAACAAGGACTGCCCTATCTGGAAAATTATCCAAATCTTTTTCCTTACTAACTAAATAGGCATTTCCAGTACCAATACCTTTGAAAGCGACAATACCTCTATCTATTATAACTTTGCATTCCTTCAATGGCGTGGGTTTATTAAGCTTACTAAGGCTAGTCCCCTTTTCACCTGCTATATTCGACACTCCTCTGATGTATTCTCCAATCTCTCTTTTTCTATTAAGGATTGCTTGAATCTCTGAATTTGTCCTCTTGAATACATCATATAACTCCAAATATTTCCCATTTGAAATCTCATTAAGGGCATCTATTATAGTATGCACTTTATCAGCCAAAAATTTCGAATTCGTTCTTATATAATTCATGTCAAATAGATAATCCCCTGAGAGTTTTTCTTCCATATCAGCCATAACCTTACGCACGGCATTGGTTTCAGAGAGCATTATCTGGAAGTAATAATATTTTTTTTGAAGTTGCTCCTTTGTTTTAGATAATTCATCCTTAAATTTTACTACTCTAAATTTACTTAACAAATTCCGCATTTAACCCTCAATATTTTTACGTCATCATTGCGAGCCCTAAGGGCATAGCGATGTAATCCTCAGAGACCTTTTTGAGAATGCTTCGGCTCCCTTTAAGAGTCTCGCAATGACAGTTAAAGGTCTTACTCCTCGCAATAGTACTTTACCCACCAGTTGCATATATTTTAATAGTTTGAGGAGACATAAATGATGAAAAAGCCTTGTGATTGTTTAAAGATCTACTCACTTTCCGAAGGAATGACGGGCAGAGATACGGTAAATGTAGTTCCTTTCTTCTCACTGTCTTCCTCTTCAGAGACTGTCTCAAAAGTTATTTCTCCACCATAATTACTCACAATACAATGACATACAGAAAGCCCCAATCCTGTACCCACCCCTACTTTTTTTGTCGTGAAAAACGGATCAAATATTCGTTGTCTGTATTCCTTTTTAATACCATGACCTGTATCCTCAAAAAGTATATCTACCCTATTACCAGGCTCATTAAGTCGGGTAGAAATAGTCAGTACACCTCCCCCTTCCATAGCATCAGCTGAATTCGTGATTAAGTTTATAAATACATGTTGTAAATTAACTGGGTCTCCTCTAACTTTAGGCAAATCCTTTTCAAGGTTTTTCTCTACAATTATATTCTTTGTAAGGAGTATATTTCCAAGAACGGATATTACTCTCTCAATGTTCGCATTTACATCAGCTGAATACTCGCCTGTTACCTGATAAGTGGTGAGGCTCAAAAAGTTTTCAATAATCTTTTTGCAATTAAGTCCTTGCCGCTCGATGGATTTAAGCATTTTATATTCTTTGCTATCAGGTTTTGTCTTTTCTATTAAAAGATCTACAAAACCGAGTATTATAGCTACTGGATTATTAAGTTCATGAGCTACACCAGCAGCCAATTCTCCCAGAGCTGCCAGTTTTTGCATAGTATGCATCTTTTCTCCAGCCTTCTTCCATTTAGTAACATCCCTTGCCATTTCAACCACATGTTGGACAACGCCTTCAGCATCAAATATGGGGTAGGACGTGACCCTGTAATATGTAACTTCACGTCCTTTAAAATGTGTATGTAGTGCTTCGGAAGCTTTTCCTGTTTTTAATGTCTCTTGTACAGGGCAAGGATGATTGGGTATATTGCAAGGTCTATCTAAATCATGAAGTACCTTATAACAAAACTCCCCAATAATCTCATGCTTTGGTTTATTTAGCCTTTTTAAAAGTGCTTCATTTACCTCCAATATTCTATATTCTCTGTCTACCACCATAATCTGGTCTTCAATGCTGTCAATAATGGACTGCAAAAATCTTTTGACTTCTAACAATTTTGAAATATCTTCTTCTAAGATATGTTCCACTTAATCCTTTCCCTCTTCATTCCCAATCCTTTTATAGTTCCTTTGATAGAAAGGAGATAGAGGGAGCGTTAAATGAACGGACAATCCAGATTTTTATACGTCATTTCCCACTTAGACTCAGGAATCCAA
Source organism: Nitrospirota bacterium (assembly GCA_013388605.1). Classification (GTDB taxonomy): domain Bacteria; phylum Nitrospirota; class Thermodesulfovibrionia; order Thermodesulfovibrionales; family SM23-35; genus JACAEY01. The sequence goes on from JACAEY010000027.1 coordinate 8,669, forward strand.
AACATAAGAACTTCCTCAATATAAACCCAAAGGTTGAAGACCAAACCTATTTTATCCTCCTGCGAGCCGCTTTAAGACAACGATAGTAAAAACCATCACCAGAAGCGCCACAGTCTCGGTCATACCCAGGACGGCAATATAGTTTCCGAAACCTTTACCGGTCTCTCCCATCGAATCGCAAGCAACAGCAGCACATCTTCCCTGCCAGAATGCAGAGAGTCCTATGGCGGTTCCTGCAAAAGCTCCCACGCCCCATAGGTATTGCCCTTTAATTGCAATCGCTCCCACCATACTCTGCATGAGGATGAAGCCGTAAATTGTCTGGGTAAGCGGCGCAGCCGTCAGGGCTACCAATAAGAACGAGGGCGGTTTATTCTGGATAAAGTTCTTTTTCCACGCCCCAATAGCTGCCATTCCAGCAATCCCGGCGCCAAAGGCAGAACCAAAGGCTGAAAGCGCCAAAGCCAATATTGCTCCTAAATCCCGAAACTGTTCCATCATTCCTAAGCTCTCCATATCTTCACTCTCCTTTTCTTATTCTTCTAAAGGCTTATATTTTGTGCCGCTCCAACTTACTCCAATATGGCTGGAAAATTCCAGCACATTCAGCCTTACCCCATGCACCAGCACTCCTACCGGACCGAGCACAAAATTTATCGTATGCCCAACTAAGAGAATTGGCGCTGAAATTAACCAGTTTCCTCCCCCGGCGCTTACTGCAAGGGTATTCACAGTATCAGCAATCGCCACTCCTGCCAGACCTACAGCAAAAAGACGAATATAGGAAACTACATCAGTAAAATTATTCACCAGGCTCAGTGCCACGCTTCCTAATCCTTTAGCTATGGTCTTCAGGATATTCCTTTGAGGGCTGGAAAAGAAAATAACCAGGGTGATTCCACTGATAATCAGCCACTTCCCGAAAAAAGGGAACATATCTCCAAGAACCAGCGTCTTAGCCAGAAAGAAAGCGGCCCATAATACAGCAATCCATCCTATTTCTGCGGCGGCAGTAAGCGAAGGAAACTTAATGAGTGCCCGCCATAAGTGCGCCAGTGTCAAATGAAGCGCGCCAATGAAAAAACAAAAGGTTTGTAAAACTTTTGTATCAGTGAGAGCAGGAATCAGTGGCTTTAAACCCCCTTTCAGATTCCATTCCTGGCCAAAAAAAGTGCCTGTAAGCAGCCCCCACAAAATAGTGCATGAACTTAACAAGTAAAAGAGAAAAAAGGCGGTCTTGTCATGTATTTTCTTGCCCATCTTCTTATGTGCAAAGGCAGTAAGTGAAAAAAATATTAAACCATAGCCGGCATCGCCTATAATCATCGCAAAGAATAGACTGAAAAAGATCAGAACCAGAGGACTGACATCCATCTCTCGGTAGCCAGGGATGACATCAAGAAATTTAAACAGCGGGCTGATTGTGGTAATCCAGCGCTTATTGCGAATAAGGGTGGGCACTGAATCCTCTTCTGATGGATCAGTTATAGAAATCCCCCATCTCTCTTTTTTAGCTAAATCCGATATAGCTTGAGCTGCATCAACAGGAATATAGCCAGTGAGATAAGCCAACTCACCAGCCTCACCCATTCCTCTTATTGCTTCTTGTATCTCAAGTTCTTTTTCTAATTTCTTCTTCATTTCAACAAGCCCATGGTAATAGCTACAAAATCTGTGCAAATCTTCTTTAAGTTCCTTTAATGTTTCCTCGTTTTCAAACAGCCTTATACGCATTGTTTCCAATCTCATAAAAGGAAGGCTTATCTCTCTGAAAGGTAGGCTGAAAGCCTCCTTTCCAACTACTGAACAATTAGCAATTCCCTTTTCAGTAAATATAATTTTTATCAACAAATCTTCTGGAAGTTCTTTTATATTTTTATATGGTATTTGATAAAGCTTTATAT
>JACAEY010000080.1 GCA_013388605.1 Nitrospirota bacterium
AGAGGTCTCAGCCAAAGATTATTAATAGTGATTAAAGTCAGGTGAAGGTTTAAACATAATAGGAGGTAGTTTATTTTGGTTTGAAAATCGGGTCTCATAACTCTTATATAGAATATTTTGGACAGCAATGAATTTATTGACAAAGTATAACGTTCACGGTTCACGAATTCATCTACATTGACTCTTTTGCAGTGGCTTTTATAACCTCTTTTATATTCCTATCGATAAATTCTGGTAGATAAGGAATATCGAGATTTAGAAATCCTGAGGTTATTAGGGAGACTGCATCTTCTCTTGAAACACCTCTTGACATCAAATACTCAACCTGTTCCTCTGCAATAGGACCAATAGATGCCTCATGGGAAAGCTCAGCTTTTGATGCACCATCAGATATCAATTGTGGAATTGCATAGATTCTCCCCTTGTTTGAGAAAAGGATGCCCCTGCAATCAAGATGTGCAATACAGTGCTCTTTAGTCTTAGCTATAAGGTCTCCTCTTGAATAAATTATACTTTCATCACCAGCTATTACCCTTGCTGTAGATTCTCCTCTGGTGTTCTGAACCTCAAAGACGATTCTTGAACCGAGGTCAATATATGAATCCTTCAGTCCGTAAACGACTGTGTTGAACTTTGCAGAAGCGTTTTCTCCTCTGATATAAGCAACAGGGAATGCCTGAATAGACTTCACGGGTTTCAACAAGACATAATTATTAATAAACATACCATCTTCTTCAATAACCACACCAGTTCGTGGTCTAACATGGAAGTTATCTGACCAGTTGTGGACCATTGTGAATGAAAGTTTTCCACCTTTCTTTACATAAAATTCAGATATACCAATATGGATTCCTTCTGCATCGCTCTTTGACAGTGTGCAACCGGTTATGACCTGAAGTTCAGCTCCTTCTTCTACAATAATCAAGTTATGAACGTTCTGGCTGACATAATTTTCTGCAATTAAAAGACATGCCTGCACAGGATAATCAAGTTTCTGGTTTGGGAAAACCCTTATAAAGTATCCATGTGTCATATTTAGTTCTGCCTGTGCAGTATATTTATCCTGATCAACTCGAACAGACTTCCAGTAATAGTCCTCAAGCCAGTCATATCTTTGTAATGCCTCGTTTGTGCTCATGATTTCAAGCTTCCCCTCATAGACCTTATTCAATCTCTCATAAACTACTGAGTGGTCAACCTGCATATATGACCCTGCTCTTGTTTCCTCCTTTATATCAATGCCTGCAAGGATTGATGCCTCACGTTCCTGTTTGGATAAACCTTCAAGGCTCTCTAACTTTCCTCTTACGATGTGTTGTTTATATCGAGACAGGTCAATATCAGGTCCAAGTGTTGCTTTCTTTTCTTTTGCTTGTTCTGCTTTTTCTATGATTTCAGAAAGATATGCTTTACTTATTGACATATAGCACACCTCCTGTATCCATGCCTCTTTATTTCAGCAAGGATATCTCTTGGGTTTCCAGCGCAGAGGAGCATTCCATCAAAAATGATATAACCTTTATCAGCATTCACATAATCGAGAATATAACCTGTGTGGGTTATAATAACAGCTCCCCTCTTTGGGTCTTTCACCTTGTCTTTTCCAAGAAGAGAATTTATAGCATCACCAACAAGGGCTATATTTTCAAGGTCAACACCTGATTCAGGCTCATCAATAAGCACGAGATCGGGTCTTTGTATCATTAACTGGAATAACTCTGAACGTTTCATCTCCCCTCCAGAGAAACTCTCATTCAGCCCCCTGTCTAAGTGGTCTTTTAGATGTAGTCTCTCAGCAATATCCATAATCTCTTCTTTTCCCTTACCATTATTGATTAATTCGGTGAACCTTCTCAGGGTCACGCCTCTAACAGTAGGAGGTCTCTGGAAAGATATTCCTAAACCGAGCCTTGCCCTTTCATGAATATCCTTTTCAGTTATATCTTGACCTTTAAAATAGATTTTACCTTTATCAACTTTATATTTTGGGAAACCCATGAGTGCCATAATTAAAGATGTTTTACCAGCGCCATTAGGTCCAAATAATATATTAACTTCACCATACTTCATTGAAAAGTTAATGCCTTTTAAGACCTCTTTCCCGCCAAGTGATAGCCAAAGATCCTCTAACCTTAACATTTCATTCATAGTTTTTCTCCTGTGTATTAATATTTACTATTAATTATTTATATATTATCCAAAATTATGCAAGTTTAACCACATGTTATTGCGAGGAGTCCCGATTAAATCGAGACGACGGAGAATACATTCACTATAGATTTCTTCCCCCGAAAGAAATTCAGGGTCGCAATGACAGTAATAATAGTTTTCATGACACCTTGTGTAATTTGGGATTATAATTTCTAAAGACAAATTTGACTCTGGAAAAACATTTTGGTTAAATTGCCTCTTTAATCACCTCTATTAAATGCAATACAGGTATGTTCTCTGTATTTCTACTCAACTGCAAAAAACAACCAGGGCAGGAAGTAATGATAGTCTTTGCATCTGTCTTTTTAAGGTCATTTGTGCGTTTATTAAGTAGTGCCCCTGATAATTCCTGAAATGTTAAGCTGAAAATACCACCAAATCCACAGCATCCTTCCCTTTCAGCTTCTTTCAAATTAAGACCAATATTTTTCAATATCTCCCTTGGCTCAATTGTAACACCTAACCCATAGCTCAGATGGCATGGATCATGATAGACTGCCTCCTTAAATCTCAAAGTGTTATCTAAGGGATGAAAATATCCCAATTTATCAATAAAAAAACTGGAGATGTCCATTATGTTCTCAATCCCTTCACCTATAAGTTTTGGGTATTCTACCTTCAGGGCAAGGGTGCAGGTTGGACAGAGGCTAAGAATAGCTTTAACATTAAGGCTTTTGAATATGTTCAGATTCCTTTTTGCAAGCCTCTTTGCCTCGTCTTCAAGACCGAGACTTCTTAAAGGAACCCCACAGCAGACCTCTCCCGCAGGAAAGATTACATCATAATGGAGTTGTTGTAGCACATTAGTTAGTGATTCTGCTAAATGGGGATAAAGGAAATTTATAACACATCCTGTAAATACAGCGATTCTTCCTCTCTTTTTGTTATTTGAAGTTTTAAAAACATGTCTATTAGACTTGAAGGGGCTCTCAGGTAGTTCAAGGGGAAAAGGAAGGATTTTTTCGTTCAATCTTTTAGGCAATAAGAACTGGCTAGCCTTAAAAAGCCTAAAACACAAGTCAGGACTTTGAACATATAGTTTCACGATCAATCTGAGGAGTCTTCTGCTTACATCCGGCTTTTTAAGAAGAGTTCTTCCATGGTATATAACCTCTTTTATGTCAATCCCTAATGGACATGTTCCTGAACAGGCACCGCACAATATACAGCTAAAAATTCGATCTATTAAACGATAAGATGGTTTAATATGTCCCATTGAGAGCTCATAGAGTAGAACAAGCCTGCCCCTTGCTCCCATTGATTCTGTTATCTCTTCCTCATAAGTGGGGCAGTATGCTTTACAACTCCCACAGCGTACACATTTCATAAGCTCATGTAAGTAACTTTCGTTTTCCATTGAACCTAATCATTTCAACCAAAAAGGTGAGGTGCTCTTTTATAAGATTTGGGTTAAAATAAAAATCATTATTGTATAATAACAAATAGTTTAAATGTATTTGAGTTAACTGTAAATGCTTGCTGGTTTTAATACCAATTTACCTTATGATGGAGAAATTTATCATATCCAGACAGAAGATAAAGGCTTGAATAACCCGAAGATAATTACATGTATTTATTTGAAAGGCAAAATTGTAGCATCTAAAGAGACCAACTATACAGACATTGTCAATTGTTCAGATTGTAAGCAAAGGGTAAGTAGATTAATGGTAAGGCAACACATAAGAATGATGAAATATCTCATTGAAGGAAAATATAAGAATAAACCTGAAATAGGAAAAGGAGAGCCTGTTAATTAAAATGCAGCATCAGATTATCCGGAGAGAAAGAGATGTAAGTTTCCTCGAGAAACAGGCAAGACTGGTTAGGGTAGAGATCCTGAAGATGCTTTCTCTTGCAGGTTCAGGTCATACAGGTGGTTCTTTATCTGCTGCTGATATTGTTACAGTCCTTTATTTTTCTAAGATGCGACATAGACCACATGAACCTATGTGGAAAGAAAGAGACAGGTTTATTCTTTCCAAGGGTCATGCTGCACCTTTACTTTATGCTGTATTAGCAATGACTGGTTATTTTGATATCTCTGTGCTTAAGACACTCCGCAAACTTGGAAGCCCACTTCAAGGACATCCATGCTCAAGGCTACTTCCGGGAGTCGAGATCTCCACAGGTTCTCTTGGTCAGGGACTTTCAGTTTCAAATGGGATAGCATTAGGACTTAAGTTAGATAATCTTAGTTCAAGAGTTTATTGCCTTTTAGGCGATGGAGAGATACAGGAAGGTCAGGTATGGGAGGCTGCAATGACAGCTGCCCATTACAGACTCGATAATCTATGTGCGATAATCGATTTGAATGGACTCCAGATTGATGGTCCTGTCTCACAGGTGAAGGCAATTGAGCCAGTTGATTCAAAATGGCTTGCTTTTGGCTGGCATGTTATCAAAATTGACGGACATAATATGGCAGAGATTCTTAATAGTCTTGATGAAGTAGAGAGAGTGAAAGAAAAGCCGACTGTAATTATTGCACATACTATAAAAGGAAAGGGTGTCTCTTTCTTTGAGGGAAAGGTAGAATATCACGGAATTGCACCCACTAAAGAAGAACTGATGAAGGCTTTGAAGGAACTCAGTGAAGAAGGTGGATAAAAACTTGGTTGAAAAAAAGCAGGTATTGATGGCAACAAGAGATGCCTATGGAGAGGCACTTCTTGAGCTTGGCAAAAAGCGAAAAGACATTGTTGTCCTTGATGCGGACCTTTCAGGCTCAACCAAGACTGGTAAATTTGCAAAGGCATTCCCTGAAAGATTTTTTAATATAGGTATTGCTGAGCAAGATATGATAGGAACTGCAGCAGGGCTTGCACTCGCCGGGAAATTACCATTTGCATCAACCTTTGCTGTATTCGAAACAGGTAGGGCATGGGAACAGGTAAGACAGACAATATGTTATTCAAACTTAAATGTGAAGCTTGTAGCAACTCATGGTGGGATAAGTGTTGGAGAAGATGGTGCATCTCACCAGGCAACTGAAGATATAGCACTTATGCGGGTGTTACCTAATATGACTGTAATAGTTCCATCTGATGGTAATGAGACTAAACAGGTTATCAATGCTATATCAGAATATTATGGTCCTGTATATGTTAGGCTCGGTCGTGAAAAAGTACCGATGGTAATGCCTGACCACTATGAGTTTAAGATTGGTAAGGCTTATGTATTTCATATAGGAAAAGATGTAAATATTGTAGCAACCGGAATTATGGTCTCCAAAGCACTTGAGGCCTCGAAGATCCTAAATAATGAAGGCATAGATGTCGGTGTAATAAATATGTCTACTTTAAAACCACTCGACACCGAGATACTATTAAAAGCAGCAAAGGCATCTGCTCTAATTATTACTGCAGAAGAACATTCAATTATTGGTGGGCTTGGAAGTGCGGTAACCGAATTTCTTTCTGAAAGCCATCCAATATCAATCCATAGAATGGGACTTAAAGATGCATTTGGTTGTTCAGGTAGACCAGAAGAATTACTGAAATACTATGGGCTCACTCCAGAAGATATAACAAAGACGATAAAAATTGCCCTAAAGAAGTGATACAACTTTCTAACGTATCAAAGCATTATGATAATCTAACGGCACTGCGAGACATAAACTTTTCAGTAGAGAAAGGCGAGATGTTATTCATAACAGGCCCGAGTGGTTCTGGTAAGACAACCCTCCTTAAACTCATATATCTCGCTGAAAGACCAGATGAGGGGACGATAAATGTAGGTGACTGGGAGCTGAATACTATAAAAGAATCGAATATCCCTTTGCTCAGACGAAATATCGGTTTTATATTTCAGGATTTCAGGCTTCTGAACAATAAAAATGTCTTTGAGAATGTTGCACTTGCACTAAGAATTAGAGGGGTTGATGAAAAGGGATTGAAGGTTCGGGTATTCGATGCACTTAAAGAGGTTAACCTCAGACATAAATCAGACAGTTACCCTTTAGCCCTCTCAGGTGGGGAACAGCAGAGGGTCGTTATAGCAAGAGCCACAGTGTCTGACCCTACAATTATCCTTGCAGATGAACCTACAGGAAATGTTGACCCAGATACTGCAGCAGGAATCATAAGGATGTTTAAAGATATAAATGCAAAGGGGACAACGATTCTTATAGCAACTCACAACAGGGATTTATTCATGGGAAGTGGAAGAAGGGTCCTGAAATTAGACATGGGTAATCTTGTCGGAGAGGCTGCAGGATAAATGATTCCTTACCCATTCAGACTTGCTGCACAGAGCATCTTACATGAGAAATGGATAAACCTCCTCTCTATTCTTACCATATCAGCATGTCTTCTCATCACAACATTTGTAGCACTTTTTGTATATAATGCTGATGCCCTGACGAAAAAGCTTCCTGAAAAGTTCTCTATGATGCTCTATCTTAAAGATAACCTTTCATCTAAGGAAGTAGAAGACATTATAAATAAAATTAGAAAAGAGGGTGCTGTTGAAACAGTAAAATATATATCTAAGGATGAGGCATTAAAGGAACTAAAGACTGATTTGAAAGATGCTTCTTATATACTTGAAGGTCTTGAGGGAAATCCTTTACAGGACTCTATTGAAATAAAACTTAAAAAAGATATATTAGGACCAGAATCAGTAAAGAACCTTTCAACAAAGATTAATGCAATAGATGGAGTAGATGAGGTCGAATATGGTGAGAAATTTCTTTCTACCATCCACTCAATTAAGGCAGGGGTCAGGACATTGGGTATAATATTCATCGCTATAATGTTTTCCGGTGTTATATTCATTTGTTATAGCACAGTGAAGATTCTCTTTTACAGAAAAAAAGAGGAGATTGAGACATATAAACTTATCGGAGCTACTAAAGGGTTTATAAGGGCACCTTTTATTATTGAAGGTACAGCAATAGGTCTTTCTGGCGGACTACTAAGTCTTATATGTATTCTGTCCTTATATTATATGGTATTTTTAAAACTGAGTATCTCTTTATCGCTTTTTAAGTCAATCGTCTTTCCAACAGAAATCACTTTTATCCTTCCTCTAACAGGCTTCTTCTTAGGAATTACTGGCGC
>JACAEY010000018.1 GCA_013388605.1 Nitrospirota bacterium
GATGAGCTCATTTTTCTTATAGGTGTGTTTAAGTCAGTCAGGAGAGATCAAAAAATATTAAAGGCTATTGAAAAAGCAATGAACAAAACCTATCCTTCACCTTCTTTATATATAAAATTAGGTGACCTGTACTATGAAATAGGGAAAAAACCAGAATCACTTAAACATTATCAAACAGCTTTTTCATTTTACCAGAATGGAGCAAAAATAGAACCTGATGATTTAAGCTGGATTATTTACAGGCTATCTATACTCTCTCCTGTTGAAGGTTACGCCGATATACTCAAAAATATTCAGGGAGTTTCTCCTATCAACCGTTTTTCTAAGCTTCTATGGAAAGAAGCAGGTATCAGAGATAGAATGGAGAGAATGTTCTAATGTCATTGGAGCTTCTCAATGAGGCATTTCAGAAATTTACCCTGGCTTCGAAGAGTCTTGAAAATTACTATGACCTTTTACATAAGAGGATAAAACACTTAACTAATGAGCTGGAAAAAAAGAATAAACAACTTCAATCAGCCCTTTCAGAGGCAGAACGTAATAAAGATTTTTTAAATGCTATACTCCACAGTCTTGAGGAGGCAATCATTGTCGTTGATCCTGACGAAAGGATAACCATGCTCAATAGATCCGCTGAGGAGCTTTTTGGCATACCTTTATCGGAGGTATCTAAAATGGCCTTTAATGAACTCGATTTTTCTATAGAAGATGCTGGCACAGAAAGTATCTTAACCGTTAAAGGGAAGAGATATACAGTTATTCTTTCACGTTCATCTGTAGTTGACTCCAATAATAATTTAAGAGGGACAGTGATACTTATAAAAGACATCACAAGATTAAAGGAACTGGAGACCCAGCATGAGAGGAATCAAAGACTGATAGCAATGGGTGAAATGGCAGCAAAGATAGTTCATGAAATCAGAAATCCCCTCTGTAGCATAGAGATATTTTCCACGATGCTTGAAAATGAACTTTCTGATACACCACATATTGAACTTGCTAAAGGGATTTCGAGTGGAATAAATAATCTAAATAATATTCTGACAAATATGCTCTTATTCGCCAAGCCGCATAAACTGACAATGAAGGATATTCAACTGGATAAGGTCGTAGAAGATTCCCTTTTGATGTTCGATCCAATAATGAAATTAAGGAATATTAAACTGCATAAGACTCTTCATAAGTGCGAGATTTTAGGTGATCCAGAGTTACTCAAACAGGCTTTTATAAATATAATAATGAATGCTATCCAGTCTATGTCTTCTGGCGGGATACTCAATATTTATCTCGAAGATGATGTTAAATCCATAGTTTTACATATAAAAGATACCGGCAAGGGAATTGACAGTGATGACTTAGAAAAGATCTTCAATCCTTTTTTTAGCAGGAAAGATTCAGGGACCGGTTTGGGACTTACTATAGCATCAAATATTGTACAGGCACATAAAGGTTATATCAAGGTTAATAGCGAAAAAGGTATAGGAAGTACATTCAGTCTTTATTTTCTAAAAAAGGAGGTTCATGGACTCAATAAAGACAAAACCTATATTGGTAGTTGATGATTCACCACATATGCGTATGGCTCTTAAGGAGGCTCTCCAGAAACTCGGTCATAGGGTTGTTCTGTGTGAAAATGGTGTTAGTGCTATCGAAAAGCTCCATCAGCATGAGTTTTCTTTAATCTTGACAGATATGAAGATGCCTAAGATGGATGGTCTAACATTTTTAAGAGAGGTGAGACAATCAATTGGCAACCTTCCCGTTCTTGTAATCACAGGTTTCGGCACAATCGAAAATGCAGTTGAAACAATGAAGGAGGGCGCAACCGATTATATTATGAAACCATTCTCATTCGAGATTCTTAAAAAGGCAATTGAGAATATTCTCATAAAGGCAAAACAAAACAAAGAAATTCTTACCAATAATCCAAAAATGCAGAACATCATACATATTATCAATAACCTTGCTTTAAGCGATATAACAATCCTTATTCAAGGTGAAAGTGGTACAGGGAAAGAACTCCTTGCAAGACAGATACACAGATTGAGTAAGAGGTCAGGGAGACCGTTCGTAGCGGTAAACTGTGCAGCAATACCTGATAACCTTCTTGAATCTGAACTCTTTGGTCATGAAAAAGGAGCCTTTACTGGAGCTATTGAAAGGAAGATAGGAAAATTTGAATTGGCTAAAGGCGGGACAATATTGCTTGATGAGATCGGCGAGATGTCAATGATGCTTCAGGCAAAACTTCTTAGAGTCTTGCAGGAGAGAGAAATAGACAGAATTGGTGGGAAAGATTCTATACCTGTTGATGTTCGAGTAATTGCAACCACCAATAAGGATTTATATAAGGAATGTATGGAAGGACGGTTCAGGGAGGATCTTTATTATAGGCTCAATGTTTTTCCTGTCAATATTCCACCACTCAGAGAGAGACCAGATGATATACCTTTGCTGGCTATACATTTTATGAAAAAATTTTCGGTATCTTTGAATAAAGAGGTCCAAGGTTTTAGCGAAGATGCAATGTGCCTCCTTAAAAACAGACAGTGGCGTGGGAATGTAAGGGAATTAGAGAATGTTCTCCAGAGGGCTGTATTCTTATGCAAAGGTAGTTATATAGAGGTTGATGACCTCTTGATTGAAGATGAGGTGATGGGTTCAGTAAAGAGTGGCAATCTGAAAGAGGCAGAAAAAAGATTGATATTACAGACATTAAAGGATGTCAATGGTAATAAAACAAAGGCAGCGAGAGTTCTCGGGATTAGCGTTAGAACGATAAGAAATAAATTGAATGAATATGGGAAAAATTTTCCCGAAGTGTAAAAATGTGCAACTAAACATGGTTAGTCATAGAATTACTAAAAACAATAATTTTCTGATAAAACTTTTATTAAACAGGTTCGAAAAAGTTGCATAGGAATAAATTTTTAGATGGCATAGTAATTGATAGGCGAGGTTTGGATGGGTGAAGGATTTAAGATATTAGAAAGACTGATACACTTAACCAATTTAAGGCATGGTGTCATTGTCTCTAACATTGCTAATGTTGATACTCCGGGCTTCATAGCAAAAGATATAAAATTTGAACAGATACTGAATGATGAGATTATCGAGATGAGGGTAACGAATCCACACCATATAAAAAATGAAAGTTATAATTTCTTAAATATGACAGATGAAGGGTCAGGTCAACAGTGGATTGATCGAAATAATGTCGAGCTTGATATGGAGGTTGCAAAGATGACCGAAAATGCGCTTCTATTTCAAGGAGCCCTTCATATGCTATCAACGAAGATCAAAATGTTTAAAAATGCATTAAGGAGGCAGCAATGAATTCTTTTAGTGTCTTCAAGGTAAGTGCATCTGCACTTAATGCCCAGAGACAGCGGATGAATGTCATAGCATCTAATATGGCAAATGTTCATTCCACAAGAACAGAAGAGGGAGGACCGTATAGAAGAAAAGATGTGGTTTTCACAGCAGTCTCACAACAGTCAAATCCAGATAATCACCTTATAGGTGTCAAGGTTACTGAGATAGTTCCTGATAGCTCGCCATTCAGAAAAATTTATGATCCGGGGCATCCTGATGCAGATAAAGAAGGATTTGTAATGATGCCTAATGTAAATTCTGTTGAAGAGATGGTCAATATGATGATGGCGTTCAGGGCATATGAGGCATCTGTTTCCGCCTTTAATACATCAAAGGCAATGGTTTTAAAGACTCTTGAGCTGGGGAGAGTATAATGTCTGAGATAAAGATAACAGGTTCTAATAGTCCTCAAGAAATTTCAGGGATTAAGCTTGAAAAACAATGCTCTTCAAAAGGTTTTGATAAATTTATGAGGGAGGCAATTAATGAGATCTCTAATATACAGGAGGAGGCTGAAAGGGCGGTGAAAGAACTTGCATCAGGTGGAGATGTTATTCAGGCTGTTATTGCTATGGAGAAGGCTGACATGTCTTTTCAATTAATGATAGAGGTAAGAAATAAGCTATTGAATGCTTATGATGAGATTATGAGGATGCAGGTATAATGGTTGACATTATTGCTTTAAAGGATCAGATAAAAGCTATCCCCACAAAAAGGAAAGTGATGCTCCTCGCAGTTCTCGCTTTAGTAATAGCCTCTTTAATCTTATTCTTTGCATGGATACAGAGAGCAGATTACCAGGTTCTCTATTCTAATCTTACAGAAGAAGATGCAGCATCAATCATACAGAAATTAAAAGAACTAAAAATTCCCTACAGGACCTCATCCGGTTCAGTGATGGTACCATCGGATAAGGTATATGATGTTAGACTTCAGCTCGCATCACAGGGACTCCCTCAAGGCGGTGGGGTTGGTTTTGAACTCTTTGATAAGACAAGCTTTACAATGACCGATTTTGTTCAGAAATTGAACTATAGAAGGGCGCTTCAGGGAGAATTGTCAAGGACAATAAGATCTCTTTCTGAAGTAGACCAATGCAGAGTCCATCTTGCTGTTCCTGAAAAATCCCTTTTCATGACTGAAGAAGATAGACCAAAAGCATCAGTGCTTGTGAAATTAAAACAGGGGAGGCGGCTTTCTCAAGGTCAGGTCCAGGGAATAGTCCATCTCGTCTCAAGCAGTATAGAAGGTCTTGACCCAAAAGATGTTGCAGTTGTGGATAGCAGAGGAGAGATGCTCACCTCACCAATGGAGGGGGCTTTTGGAATCACAAACACACAGAGGGAATATCAGCAAAATATAGAAAAAGACCTTGAGAACAGGATTATAGGGATTCTGGAACCTGTAGTGGGCAGGGGCAAGGTGAAGGCAAAGGTTTCCGCAGAGATTGATTTCACAAAGACAGAAAAAACAGAGGAGAAATTTGACCCAGACAGCCAGGTTGCAAGAAGCGAACAGAAGATTGAGGAGAAGACCATAAATGGTAATAAAGGCGGTGTGCCAGGTGTGTCATCAAACCTCCCTGCAAAACCTGCGACACCGACCTCTCAATCCCAGATGCAATCAGAAAAGAAGAGTGAGACTATTAACTATGAGATAAGTAAGGTGACAAGCCATATAATAAATTCTTCAGGAGAGATTAAGAGACAATCGGCCGTTGTTCTTGTAGATGGTGTATATACTGCGCAACAGGGCTCAGCAGAAAAGAAGTACACCCCTCGCACCTCAGAAGAGATTTCACAGTTTGAGGATATGGTAAAAAAGGCTATAGGTTTTAAGGCTGAAAGGGGTGATGAGGTGAGGGTAGTGAATATGCCTTTTGAGACCAATCTACAGGAAGACCTATCCCCACCAAAGAGAGAGATTATTCCGTTTATTATTAGATTGGCTAAGTATATCATGCCTCTTATTGCACTTATGCTTGTGTTCTTCTTTATTATAAAGCCATTAATGAAAACTCTAACAAGTTCACCCCTTATCCAGCCCCCACAGCTCTCACTACCCAAGACAGTAAGTGAGATAGAAAGGACTATGGAAATAGATAAGGAGAAAGGGGTTGAAGGTTTTATTGAATGGACAAAGAAAAACCCAAAAGAGGCATCTAACCTCATAAGGAACTGGATGGAAGAGGAATAAAATGGAGTTAAACGGATATGCAAAGGCAGCAATATTTCTCACTTCTATAGGAGAAGAGGCTGCTGCTGAGGTACTCAAACATCTTGATATCAAAGACGTAGAAAAGGTCTCAAAGTACTTGACCAGGTTAAGAAAGATTAAAAAATCTACAATTAATGAGGTACTCAAAGAGGCACAAGAGATGTTATCAAAGGAGGAGGTTTATATTGAAGGCGAAGAGTTAGCTAAAAAGATACTCTCTAAGAGACTCAGTGAAGAAGAGGTGAAGAGGATACTGAAGTCCGCAATTGATGAAAAATCTCTTGATACCCTCAAATTCATTGATCCAAAAACACTCTCAAATTTCCTCATTGGAGAGCATCCTCAGACAATTGCACTTATTATCAGTCTCTTAGAACCTCCTCAAGCTGCAGAGGTCTTAACTTCTTTACCTGAAGAATTGATGGCCGATGTTACTATGAGAATTGCAATGACTGAGAAGATACCCAAAACAGCGATTGAAGATATAAACGAGGTACTTAAAGGAAATCTCGAAATGGGAAGAGGAAAGGAAAAAAAGATTGGTGGTATTAAGCTTGTTGCTGAGATATTAAACCAGTGTAGCAGGACTCATGAGGAGACGATTCTCGAAAAGATTACTGAAAAGAGTAGCAACCTTGCAGAGTCAATCAGACAACACATGTTTGTATTTGATGACCTTGTTAAAGTAGATGATAAAGGGATTCAGGCTATATTGAGAGAAGTGAGCACAGAAGATCTTGCCATTGCACTCAAGACGAGTTCTGAAGCCTTAAAAGAAAAGATATTTCGTAATATGTCTCAAAGAGCAGGGCAGATACTCAAAGAGGAGATGCAGACCAAAGGACCTGTCAGGGTATCAGATGTTGAAAAAGCACAACAGGAAATCATTAATATTGCAAGGAGGCTTGAGGGAGAAGGTAAGATTATCCTTGCTGGAAGAGGCGGTGAAGAGTTTGTTGTATAGGAATCAGGACACAAATAAGGATATTGTTCAATATAAAATGCCCCTGCTGGAGAAGAAAAGCAAGAATGAAATAGATGTAGAAAATAAATTATATATGAACCAAAAATTAGAGGCCTTAGAGAGAGAGGCATATGAAAAGGGGTTTATGGCCGGTGAAAAAGCAGGTTTCTCAGTAGGGGAACAAAAAGCGATCGTTTTGATAGAAAAAATTGGTGCTCTCTTAAAGGAAGTGGTCTCATTGAAAGAACAGATATTAAAAGAGCTCGAGCCTGAAATCCTTGAATTAGCATTGAGTATTGCTCGAAAAATTATTACAAAAGAGCTGTCAACTAATCCTGATGAGATAGTAGAAATAACCAAAGAGGCACTAAAAAAACTTACCAGAAGTGGTCAAATTGTTATAAAGATAAACCCATCTCTTTATGACATTTTTATGAAAAATAAACAGGAGATACTTGAAATACATCAAGACATATTATTTGACACTGATCCAACGGTCTCTCATTCAATAATAATCTCCCCAAAAGAAGAAATTGTAACAGACATTGATGAACAACTTAAAAACTTAATCAGGGATATTGGATACAGGCTTGTCACAGATTGACCTTTCACCATATAAAGAAGCTATTGCAAAAGCAGAACCCTTAAAGGTTTATGGGAAGGTTGTAGAAATCACAGGGATTATTATTAAGGCAACAGGACTGAAGGCGAGCATAGGGGACTCCTGTAAGATTTTTGCAGGCGATGACTTTTCAATAGACGCAGAGGTAGTCGGATTTAGAGATGGAAAGTTACTACTTATGGCTATTGGTGAGCTTTCAGGAATAAAATCAGGAACAAGGGTTTTATCAGCAGGGAGGAAGGTATCGATAAAGGTTTTCCCTTCTTTAAAAGGGAGAGTAATAAATGACAGGGGTGTGCCTCTTGATGGAAAAGGACCAATCAAGGGAATTGAATATCCATTATTTACTTCAAGCCCTGATCCATTAAAAAGGCAGAGGATATCAGAACCTGTAGATCTTGGTATAAGGTCAATAAATGGTCTTCTCACGTGTGGTAAAGGACAACGGATAGGCATTATGTCTGGTTCGGGTGTTGGTAAAAGTGTACTATTAGGTATGATAGCAAGATACTCAGAGGCTTCAATTAATGTTATTGCCCTCATAGGAGAAAGAGGAAGAGAGGTCAGAGAATTTATTGAGAAGGACCTTGGTGAAGATGGAATTAAAAAATCTGTGGTAGTTGTTTCAACCTCAGAACAGCCACCACTTGCAAAAGTAAGAGGTGCTATGGCTGCAACAGCAATAGCAGAGTATTTCAGAGATAGAGGAGAGAATGTCCTTCTCCTGATGGACTCTCTCACCCGTGTTGCACAGGCACAGCGCGAGATCGGCCTTGCAATTGGAGAACCTCCTACTGCTAAGGGTTATACACCATCAGTATTCACACTACTTCCGAGATTGCTCGAACGTGTCGGAACCTCGGAAAAGAGTGGGAGTATAACAGGGATATATACAGTGCTTGTGGAAGGAGATGATCTATCAGAACCTGTTGCTGATGCGGCACGCGCTGTACTTGATGGTCATATTGTATTATCAAGAGATCTGGCAATAGAGAATCTCTATCCCTCGATCGATGTATTACAAAGCATCAGCAGGGTAATGCCTGATATAACAGATAAAAGGCATCAAAGGTATGCATCAAAATTTATTGAAACCCTTGCTACATTCAAGAAATTTGAGGACCTCATAAATCTTGGTGCATATAAAGAGGGGACGAATCCTAAGGTTGATTATGCAATTAAGATGATGGAAAAACTGAAAAACTATCTTAAACAGAATATTACTGAAAGATATGATATATCTAATAGCATACAGGACCTCTATCTAATATTCCAGGATAGTGAGATTAAATGATGATAAAGACAAAGATTAAGAAGGCTCTGGAACTTAAAGAATATAGAAAAGAACAATTCAAGATCTCTGTTCAAAAGAGCAGAAATGAGTTAGAAGGTGAATATGCAAAGTTAGAATTTATAATAAATAATTACGAACAGATTATAGGTGAATTCAATAAAAAGCATAAAGAGGGATTGATAAATGTCAAGGATCTTGATTTTTTCTACAATTATATTTTTTATTTATCAAAACAGATAGAGCAGCAGAAAAAAAATGTTTCTTTAAAATTCGAGGAAGTTGAACTTAAACAGAAAGGACTAATAAATGCCCATATGGAGAAAAGGGTTTTTGAAATGTTATATAACAAGATTTGTTCTGAAGAGGACAGAAAAAAGACAAAAGGGGAGCAGAAAGAAGCAGATTTACTTTTTCTATCTAAGAAAAATAGGAGATGATACAGAGGCATAATATAAAAAAAAGTTTAAAATCTCTATATATATTTTCACCCATTCTTTTGTTCATTGTATCTTTTTGTCTATTACCTTTCTCTGCTGAAGCACAGGATGATATGATTCAATTTATAGAGAAAAAACAGAAAGAACTGAAGGAAAAAGAAGAGATCCTTGCTGAAGAAGAGGAAAGACTAAAGATTATCCGTAAGGACATAGACGACCGCATAGAGAAGTATTCAAAAATTCTGACACAGATTGAAAATCTACTTAAAAAAGTTGAAGAGGTACAGGACGAGAAACTTGATCGTCTTGTTAAGGCTTATGAATCAATGCCACCTGAGGAGGCAGCAGATAAGCTGTCAGCTCTTTCTGAACCAATGGCAATAAAGATTATCAACAAGATGAAACCAAAAAAGGCTGGCGCTGTAATGGCGTATATGGATTCTAAGAAGGTTGCTTCTCTTATGGAGGGTTTGGCTAATTTCGATAAAAATTTTCCTACCAGATGAAATATTTTCACTAATTAGAGATTTTATTAATCCAGTCACTTACATTTAAATCCAAATAAATACAGGCTTCTCATGAATTAAGTGTATATTATTCTCAATTTCTTCAACATGGCATACCTCTTGTTAATTGAGATATGAATGGAAGTTTGGGATTAACAATGAATATGTTAATGAGTGTTAGTGGACCCTTTATAAATACAGAATTAATAAAATCGCTTTTTGTAGATTCTGATATATCTCAATCAAATAATATACCTTTTGATAATATCCTGTCTTCCCTCTTGGGCAACTTGCAATTACAGCATGATAATCATATCCCTTCTTTTGAAGAAAAAGAAATCAAGATGCTTTCTCAAAGATGTCTTAAAGATCCAGTTTTCCAGTATTTATTTAACGTATTGAATAAAACTGAGAATCAATATTCAGAAAATAATTTGAAGGAATTTTTAGCTGATCATAAGGATGAAGATTTAGAGTACAATCCTGAGGATATTAATCAAATTATCTTCTTCAAAGAGATTTATAATTATTTGTCTCAGTCTGGACACTTCCCCATAAAGATTGAAGAAC
>JACAEY010000009.1 GCA_013388605.1 Nitrospirota bacterium
GCAATACTTATACCGTCAAAGGTGCTTGTGCCTCTTCCTACTTCATCAAGGACAATCAGGCTTCTTTCTGTTGCATTGTGTGTGATATTTGCTACCTCTATCATTTCAACCATGAATGTACTCTGTCCTTTTGTAAGGAGGTCTGATGCACCTATTCTTGTAAATATCCTGTCAACAATCCCTATTTTTGCTTCTGATGCAGGGACAAAGCTTCCAATCTGTGCAATTAGAACTATCAATGCAACCTGTCTCATATATGTCGATTTCCCAGCCATGTTAGGTCCTGTAATTATGAGCATGCGGTTATCATCTGTATCCATTGTGGTACTGTTTGGGATAAACTTTTCATCAGAGGTAATCCTTTCAAGGACTGGATGTCTCCCGTCTGATATCTCTATTACACCTGAGTTATCAATGGTTGGTTTGACATAATTATATCTTTTAGCAACAGTAGCAAGAGATGAGAGGAAATCGATGACTGCTAAGGCTTGAGATGTCTTTGAAAGGTTTAAAGTCTCTTTACAGACCTCTTCGAGGATTTCACAGAAGATTTGATATTCAAGATTTTTTAGCTTCACTTCTGCTCCAAGAATTTTATCCTCATATTCCTTCAGTTCAGGTGTGATAAACCTTTCTCCTCCCACAAGTGTCTGTTTTCTTATATAATCATCAGGTACCATATGGAGATTAGGTTTTGTTACTTCAATATAATAACCAAAGACTCGATTATAACCAACTTTGAGTGAGGAGATCCCTGTCCTTTTTCTTTCTTTTGTCTCAAGTTCAGATATAAAGTCTTTACCTTTTATAGATATATCTCTTAGTTCATCCACATCTCTGTTATATCCATTTTTTATTATTCCTCCTTCTCTTAAATTTAAAGGAGGGTTATCAACGATACTCTTTTCTATCAATTCTCTGAGTTCTATAAATTCAGATATCTCTTCAGAAATAAAATTTAAAAACATATTCTTAGTTGAATAGAGGGCTTTTTTTAATTTAGGGAGATATGTTACTGAATTCTTGATGCCTATAAGGTCGCGTGCATTTGCAGTCTTGGTACTGACCCTGTAAGAGAGTCTTTCCATATCCTGTATCTTTCTTAAAGAATTTCTTATTATTTCAAGGAGTTCGAAGTCTTCTAAGAGATATTCAATAGCATCCAGCCTTTTTCTTATTTCCTGTATATCAATTAATGGTTTAAGAACAGAAGACCTGAGGAATCTTCCACCCATAGGAGTTAATGTCTCATCTAAGACCCATAGCAGAGTTCCCTCATATGAACTATCTTTAAGATTACGGGTGAGCTCAAGGTTTCGTTGCGTAGCAGAATCAAGAAACATATAGGAGTCGTTCCTTAGGATACTTAGTTTTTTGAGGTTAAAGACTCCTTTTTGAGTTTCATCAAGGTAGCTTATGAGAGCCCCTGCAGCGGATATAGCAGCATTCATACCATCGAATCCATAACCATCGAGAGAAGATACCCTCAGATGTTCAAGAAGTGATTTATATGCCTCATTATAATCAAAATACCAGTCCTCATATGGTGATATATAAAAGGAACGAAGAGCTTCCTGGTAATGAATATTGTCTTTTAGACTCATCGGTATTAATACCTCTTTTGCTTCAAATCTATATAGTTCATCTTCTATATTTTCTTCTGTTTCATAAACGATGAATTCACCTGTTGATATATCAGCTAAAGCGATCCCATGTTTGTTTGAGGAAGGAAAAAGACTGATTATATAATTATTTTCCTTCAGACTCTCAGGAGAATGTGTGCCAGGTGTAATTACTTTTATAACTTCTCTTTTGACAATTCCTTTTGCATCTTTAGGGTCTTCCATCTGCTCACATATCGCAACTTTATAACCTGCCTTGATAATTTTCGATATATATGACTCTGATGCAAAATATGGTACGCCGCACATCGGCATAGGTTCGTCTTTTGATTTCTCTCTTGAGGTGAGTGTTATCTGAAGAATTTTAGATGCCTTTTCTGCATCTTCTCCAAACATTTCATAAAAATCACCAAGCCTGAAAAATACAATGGCATCTTTGTATTTTTCTTTTATGCTAAAATACTGCTTCATTAATGGAGTGAGTTCTGGCATATCAATTATTAAATAATATTGAGGTTTGAAAAGCAATATAGGAGTAAAAGACCGATAATTTTTTCAAGAATTTAAGCAAAGTAGCTATATTTTACCTCTGGCAAAAGAACACCTTAGATTGGATGTGGCAGATAAATTTAAGAGATTTTTACCTTTATGTAAAATTGATATCATACAACGACATGCTGGTTCCGACAAAGGATAACGTTGAAGATTTGATAGCATTTAGATTTTTGATGAGGCAGTTCGGATACTTGAATTAACCTTATAATAAACTACATAATAACATTTAGTAATATCATAATTATTGAGGACTTTGTTATGTTAAGGTGCATTTTAAGGGCAAAGATACATATGGCGACTGTTACAGAATCTAATCTTTCTTACGAAGGTAGTCTGACCCTTGATAAAGAGATTCTGAAAAAGGCTGGGATTCTTCCATATGAACAGGTTATGGTGAGCAATCTTAACAATGGTGAGAGGTTTGAGACCTATGTTATTCCTGGTAAGAAAGGGGAGGTCTGTCTGAATGGCCCCACTGCAAGGAAAGGTGTTGTGGGTGATAAGATTATAATCTTCTGTTACGGCTATATTGAAGATAATAAAATTAAAACTTCCAGACCTAAAATTATTCATCTCGGCAATGGAAACAAGATACTCAATATTAGATAACCCTTCTTGTATTCTCAATCTGTTACAACAGGATAAATCTTGCTGCAATTATTTTTTTCATGTCATTCAACTATCTCTCTTTTTAACACTCATTGTTGTTCCGGTGGCATATGACTTATTTGACGATTTAAGGGAAAATCACATCTGTCCAAAATAATACTTCGTGCTCTTAGAAAGACAGATATGAGAACCGATTTTAGAAGCAAAATCACGGGTAACCTCGATGAGACCGGAGTCAAAGCGGAGGTCTCAGCCAAAAGTTTTGAAAAGATATTAAAGTCAGAGAAAGGTTTAACCCGTATTACACAAGGGTGTAGCCGCAACCTTTAGGTTGCGTGGATTTATACAACTTTTAAATCACTTTTATGCGATTTAAAACGCAGGCTAAAGCC
>JACAEY010000035.1 GCA_013388605.1 Nitrospirota bacterium
AAGAGTACTACAAAGGCTAAAAAAACATCAAAGAAAAAGACGAAATAAAATAAATTGGCAGACGCACCCCTTAACCGCGTTTAAAGTTTGGAATGTGAATCAAATTATATAAATTCACGCAACCTAAAGGTGCGGTTATTAAGCAATACCCGACTTCTTTGCAGTTTCAGCTACTGCATGAGCAACTGATGTTACAACCTTTTTATCAAAGATACTCGGAATAATGTAGTCTTCAGTCAATTCCTCATCCTTTACAGAATCTGCAATAGCATATGCAGCTGAAAATTTGATTTCCTCATTTACTCCCTTTGCCCTGACATCAAGGAGCCCTCTGAAAATACCCGGAAAGCTTAACATATTGTTTATTTGATTTGGATAATCAGACCTTCCTGTTGCAAGGACTCTTACAATAGGGAGTGCCTCCTCAGGCGCTATTTCAGGTTCAGGATTTGCAAGGGCAAATACAATGGGTTCATCTGACATCCTTTTTATGTCCTCTATATTTATTATATTAGGAGCTGAAAGTCCGATAAACACATCTGCACCTTTCATGACATCGGTTATTTTCCCTCTGATATTTCTTGGATTAGTCTTTGTTGATAATGCTCTTTTATATTGATTCATATTCAGTCTTCTTCCTCTATAAATAGCTCCTGCTTTATCGCAAACTACAATATCTCTTACTCCATAAGCTGAGAGCATAAGGGCAGTAGCCGTTCCTGCTGCACCTGCGCCTACTATCACAACCTTAAACTTTTTTATGTTCCTTTTCAATAACCTTGCAACATTAATTAAAGCTGCAAGAACAACTACAGCAGTGCCGTGCTGGTCATCATGGATAACAGGGATATCGAGTTCCTGTTGTAATCCCCACTCTATTTCAAAACAGCGGGGTGCGGAGATGTCTTCAAGACTTATGCCTCCAAATGTAGGAGATATATTTTTTACAGTATCAATTATCTCTTTTGCATCTCTAATTTGTAGAGCAATTGGGAAGGCGTCAATCCCAGCAAATTCCTTGAAGATCATGGCTTTCCCCTCCATTACAGGCATTGAAGCCTCTGGACCTATGTCACCAAGACCTAAAACAGCAGTGCCATCTGTAACTATAGCAACAGAATTTCCCTTAATGGTATATCTATAGGCATGTGTTTTGTTTTCTTGAATATCCCGACAGATTCTTGCTACCCCTGGGGTATAGACTTTTGAGAGGTCATCTCTATTCCTGAGGGGTATCTTATTATGGATTTCTATTTTCCCTCCCTGATGGGCAAAGAAGGTGCGATCCATAACCCTGATGATTTTTATACCCTTGATATTTTTAACAGACTTTACAATCTCTCTTTCATGTTCTTCATTTCTTGCATTTACAGTGATATCTCTTACTATCTTCCCTTTCTCAACTCTTACAATATCTATTGAGCCAAGATCGCCTCCTGCCTGGCTTATGGCTGTAGCTATCTGAGCAAACATTCCTATACGGCTTTCTATTTCTAATCTAAGTGTTATGCTATAGCTTGGGCTTGGAATATGGTTCATAAATTTTTACCCCAAGGTGATTATAATTTTTTATGGGTTTTATATCAAGCTTCAAAACAGTGATGAGTTATCTATAATCAGCCTATTACACATCACGCATTACACATCAAAACTTGGGGTTTGACACACACTGTAGTATAGCTTTATACTTCAATTATGTTTAAACTTATTGTAATTGATGGTCAAGGAGGTGGAATTGGTAGTCTTGTTGTCAAAAGATTAAGGGATGAATTTGGTGACAGTGTGGAAGTCCTTGCGCTCGGGACAAATGCAACTGCAACATCAGCCATGATGAAGTCAAGAGCAGATAAAGGAGCAACAGGAGAAAATGCAATTGTTCTTAATGCAGACAGGGCAGATATTTTGATCGGTCCTTTGAGCATTGTGCTTCCTAATGCCATGTTAGGAGAGCTTACTCCGAAGATGGCAGAGGCAATTGTATTGTCAAGGGCTAAAAAATTTCTCCTTCCTCTTAATCAAGAGGGTGTGAATATTATTGGAGTAAACAAAGAACCTCTCCCACACTTAATAGAAAAAATTATAGATGCTGTAAAGCAGGAAATCGGAAAGGGGGATCAAGATGTGTGAAGCAAATGCCTATATTTTCAGAGATGGCAAAGAAGAACTCTATCTTGAAAATGTGGATATTATGAAACCAGAAGGTGGAAAGATATATCTGAGAAATTTATTTGGTGAACAGAAAGTGTTTGAGGGAGAGATTAGGGAGATTTCCCTTCTCAAACACAAGATAATTCTTGAGAAGAAATAAGTAAAATTTTCAATGTTAAGAGAGATAAAAATTTTATCCTTTGTCATATTGATAACAGTTTGTGCATGTGCTCCTGTTTTCAGGCAGGAAATAATGAAAAGGGGCATCAGAGATGTCTCTATTTCTGAAATCCGGAATAGTCCGAATATTTACAGAGGAAAACTCTTTATCTTTGGGGGGATGATTGTAAATACAAAATTCGTTCAAGAAGGTACCCAAATTGAGGGAGTCTACATCCCTGTTGATTCAAGGGGTTATTTGAAAGATGTAGAGCCGAGAGAAAGATTTTTAGCAATTTTTCCAAAAGAATGGGGGACACTTGACCCTCTTATTTATCGTAAGGAAAGAGAGATAACTGTAGCAGGAAAATTTATAGAATTACGTCAGGGAAAGATAGA
>JACAEY010000036.1 GCA_013388605.1 Nitrospirota bacterium
AAAATCACGGGTAACCTCGATGAGACCGGAGTCGAAGCAGAGGTCTCAGCCAAAGATTATTAATAGTGATTAAAGTCAGGTGAAGGTTTAAACATAATAGGAGGTAGTTTATTTTGTTTTGAAAATCGGGTCTCATACCTTATATAGAATATTTTGGACAGCAATGAAGTAATATAAATTGCCAGAAAAGATGTTCACAGGACAAAAGGGTAGGGCCGAACAATATTAGGACCGTCGTTATAAAAATTTGGGAAATAGTTTTTATGGATATCTAAGTTGAAGCCTCTGGATTGCAGTAGCTTTTCCAGTCTTCTCATCAATTTCAATCACAACTGCGGAAAATATTCCTTCACCCTTAGCTGTTTCAAAGCGTACTGGTATATTTGTCAGAAATCTATGTATAACCATATCCTTTTCTATACCTATAACAGAGTGGTAAGGTCCTGTCATACCGACATCTGTTATATAAGCTGTTCCACCTGATAATATCTTTTCGTCAGCAGTTTGGACATGGGTATGAGTCCCTATGATAGCACTCACCCTTCCATCCATGAAATAACCAAAAGCAATCTTCTCAGAGGTTGTTTCTGCGTGAAAGTCTATGATAATCACCTTTGTTTCAGTGCTTAACTTTTCAACCTCATCTTTTCCTGTCCTGAAAGGGCAGTCTATATTCGACATAAATACCCTTCCTGAAATGTTAATGACTGCTACCTTTATACCATTAGCTAAGGTGTAAATAATACTTCCAAAGCCTGGGACGCCAGGAGGATAGTTCAATGGCCTGAGAAGCCTATCCTCTTTTGAAATCTGTGAAATAAATTCTTTTTTGTCCCAGACGTGATTGCCCGTAGTAATAATATGGATACCATAACTTAAAATCTCGGACACAATTTTATCCGTTATCCCGAAACCACCTGCAGCATTCTCACCATTTGCAATTACCAGATCTATCTTATATCTATCAACAACAGTAGGAAGTAATGCCTTTGTTGTTACCCTGCCAACCTTGCCAACAATATCTCCAATAAAAAGTACCTTCATTTATTTTGCATATTCTACATATCGTGACTCCCTGATTACAGTGACCTTTATTTGCCCTGGATATGTCATTTCAGACTCAATTTTTCTGGCAAGGTCTCTTGATATAATTGAGGCAAACTCATCACTTGTATCTTCAGGTTTTACGATAATTCTTAATTCTCTCCCTGCTTGTATTGCATAGCACTTATCAACACCCTTAAAAGAGAGCGCCATCTGTTCAAGTTTTTCGAGGCGTTTAAGATAACTTTCTATACTTTCCTTTCTTACACCCGGACGAGCTGCTGATAAGGCATCAGCAGCAGCAATAAGAGCAGCTTCAACAGTTAAGGGGTCTCCATCTCCATGATGGACTAAAATTGCATTTATCACCTTTGGATTTTCACCGTATTTTTTGCATATATTAGCACCAATCTCCTGGTGTGAGCCCTCTACTTCATGGTCTACTGCTTTTCCAATGTCATGAAGAATACCCGCCCTCTTTGCAAGCTTCACATCTACCCCAAGTTCGCCAGCCATAACACCTGCAAGATATGCCACTTCCCTTGAATGCTGAAGGACATTCTGTCCGTATGATGATCTATATTTAAGCCGACCAATTAACTTTATCAACTCAGAATGTATTCCAGATAGACCAAGATCAAAGACAGCCCTTTCCCCTTCTTCCCTGATGTGGGATTCTACCTCTTTTCTGACTTTTTCTACTACTTCTTCGATTCTTGTAGGATGTATTCTTCCATCATTTATGAGCTTTTCAAGGGACAACCTTGCAATCTCACGTCTGACAGGATCAAAGGCTGATAGGGTTACAATCTCAGGGGTATCATCTACAATAAGGTCAACTCCTGTTGCTGCCTCAAGTGCCCTAATATTTCTCCCCTCCCGTCCAATTATCCTACCTTTCATTTCGTCATTCGGAAGTGGAACAGCTGTCACTGTAGCATCAACAACATAATCACTTGAATATCTCTGTATTGCGAGCCCTATTATATCCTTTGCCTTCTTCTCGGCTGTCTCTTTAGCTTCATCTTCTATCTTCTTAATAAGCCTTGATGCCTCAAACTTTATTTCTTCTTCTATTCTTTTCAAAAGTTCCTGTTTAGCTTCTTCTGAACTAAGCCCTGAAAGTTTTTCGAGTACCAAGGACTGTTCTTTTATCAATTGGTTATAATGGTTTTCCTTCTCCTGAATATTGCGTTCTTTTGAATTAAAATCCTTTTCTCTTCTTGATAGTTCGTGCTCTCTCTTCTCAAGCTGATCAAATCTCTTTTCGAGCACTTCCTCTTTCTGGCGTAATCTTTTCTCGAGGTGGTTTAGTTCAGACCGTCTCTCCCTGAGTTCTTTTTCTACCTCAGACTTTGCTTGATAAACAACATCTTTTGCCTCAAGGAGTGCCTCTTTCTTAATCTTATCAGCCTCTTTTTGTGTTTCCTCAATGACTTTTGTCTTTTCTTTTTCTATTTCTGCCTTAAGAGTCGTTTCTTTACTCTTCAGATTAGCTCGATAAATGAGGCTTAAAATTATTCCGATAATAATTCCTACAGATATTGCTAACAGTACATACCCTGTATTAATCATATTCAGAACACCACCTTTCTTTGATACTCCCGTATTTCAAAACGCAAAAAACTTGAGGAAAAATAATGAACTATGGGTAATCAGTTCTGTGGCGTGGTTATGAAGTGAGTATTGCTTCTGGAGGTAAAATATATTTAATCTTATCAGAAATGACCCGTTCCGAAAAGGTAATCTTACATATGCTCTCTATTATAGAAATATTATTTATAATCCTCCGTAAAACTCTTTTTAAAACCACCCACAAAACAAAAACCCCGCCCTGCCGTGTAAGGAGAGAATTAGATCCGCCTGTACAACAGGTGGGTGCCCTGAAAGAGACTTTAGGCTTTCTTCCTTTAGAATAGAAGACATGCTCACCGTACTCTTTACACAGGCTCCCAAAAGATCTAATTTGCAGGATCAACATTTCCACTTATCACTAACAGGGCAGGAAAATTACCCTGGATAAACACCTCCGTTAGAAGTATCATTTAGTTTATAAAATACAATACCACAAATAGCATAATTGGGCAAGAGAAAACTTATCACAAATAATGCAAAAATTGCTTAAAATCCGACTTTTTCGTATTATCCTTACTTTCCAACACACAATTTCAATTTCATATATATAAAGTGGCATTTTTTATTGTATTAATATGAAAATTTTAATAAACTATTAAAAAGTTACTTTAAGCATCATATTATTGCTAAATATGAATGGGTGTCGTAATCGTGTTTCTTCGGCATCCAGTCATATTTCAAAATATCTAGGACTGCAGTGATGAATGCATTAATTTTAGCAGGTGGAGAAAATAAGAGAATCCCCTTAATTAAAGGATTTATTGATATTAAAGGAAAGAGGATAATTGATGCAAATCTCGAGGTTCTTAGGGACATATTCGATCGTATAATATTAAGCACTAATAATCCAGAGTTATATTTTTACCTTGGTGTCCCTATGATTGGAGACATATATAAGTATAAAGGACCAATGACTGGTATTCTTTCATCACTGGTATCACTTGGAGAGGAGGAGATATTTGTAACTGCCTGTGATATGCCCTTTATAAAACCTGAACTTATAAGATATATTGTAGATATGTGGACGAAAAATAGAGGATGGGATGCTGCAATTCCTGTGTTCAACGGTAAATCTCAGCCACTAATAGGTATTTATTCAAGAAAGATAATAAAAACTATGGAAGACTCTATTAAAACTTCTAAAAGAAGTCTTAGAGATTTTCTCAAAAAGCGGAATGTCCTTTATATAAGTGAAGAGGAGGTGAGAAGGATAGATCCCTTTGGGAGATCCTTTGTTAATATAAATACAATGGAAGACTATAAGGAAGCTTTAAAGATTTAGCATATGTGGATTGTTTTATAAATATTATCAATTAAAGAAAAGAGGAGGAAAATATGTTCGGTTTAGGAATGCAGGAGCTGATTATTGTCATGATAATAGTTCTTGTTCTTTTTGGTGCTACAAGATTACCAGAACTTGGTAAAGGTATAGGACAGGCAATTAGAAACTTCAGAAAAGGCATGTCTGAGCCAAACGAAATAGATGTAACACCTAAAAAAGAGTCTAAGAAAGAAGAGATAGAGAAAAAAGAAGAGTCAGAGAAGAAAGAAAGTGAATAGAGGAGCTGTTGCAGAAGTTAATCTTACTGCAATAGCGCATAATTTCAAAATTCTGAGAGATATTGTTGGAAAACGTCCAGTAATAGCTGTTGTAAAGGCAGATGCTTATGGTCATGGAGCTATAGAAGTTTCTAAAAGACTAATACAAGAAGGTGTTTCCTGCCTTGCAGTGGCATTTACTGATGAGGCAATACAACTTCGCAACGCAGGTATTAATGCTCCGATAATAGTTCTATTTGATACTAAAGATCTTGAAGATTTCTTTAATTTTAACCTCATACCAGTTATTCATGATGTAAGTATAGCTTTAGCAATATCACGAAAAGCTACAGAAAAAAGAAAAAAAATAAATGTTCATGTAAAGGTTGATACAGGAATGGGAAGGATTGGGTTAAGCGGTAATAAAATAATAGATAATCTAATTTGTATCTCAGAAATGGAGGGTTTAGAAATTACTGGAATCATGAGTCACTTTTCAGAAGCAGACTTATTAGATAGGTCTTTTGCATATTCTCAGCTCAAAGAATTCAACAGGATAAGAGAAGAACTGTTCAAAAAGCTAAAAAAAAGGATATTTTCTCACATTGCAAATAGTGCAGCCGTTCTTACTTTTGGGGAGTCTCATCTCGATGCTGTAAGACCTGGCTTAATGCTTTATGGTTATTCATCTCTCAGTAAAGATTCAGAATTAAATCTGATACCTGCAATGAAGGTGAAAACAGTAATTCTATGTATTCGAAACCTTCCATCTGGTTTCCCAATAAGCTATGGAAGGACATTCATAACTAAAAGACAGAGTATAATAGGTGTGATTCCTGTTGGTTATGCTGATGGTTATAATAGACTATTCTCTAATAATGCTGAAGTACTTGTAAAAGGTGTTCGTGTTCCTGTTGTAGGGAGGGTGTGTATGGACCTTACAATGATCGACCTGACAGATATTAAAGATGTAAAGGAGGGAGAAGAGGTAGTTTTACTTGGGCAACAGGGTAATGAAACTATAACAGCATATGAACTTGCAAATAAAGCAGGAACTATACCGTACGAAATACTGACGTCCTTTGGAAGATATTCAAAAAAGGAGTATGTAAATTAAAAAAGACTGATCAATACCTAAAAGTGGTTTAGGATTTCATAATGATGCCTTGATTTTCAGGGGATTGTGAGATATTGAACAGGCTTTAAAAATGAAAGGAGGTGAATTAGATGAGGATACCCTGTATGAGATTTATTGCATGGTATCTCGTATTAGCCATGTTTGTAATAGGAATTGCTCCAAAAGTAGACGCAGGATTGGTAAAATCAGAGATTGTTCCGTCTTCATATGTGGATAGAGCTGCTGACCTTGAAAAAATCCAGAAGGTCTTAGAGACAAAGGCTATCAGCAAAAGGCTTGAACAGTTGGGTCTGTCACAGTATGAAATTCAAAAAAGGCTTGGGCAGCTAAATGACAACCAGATACATCAGCTTGCTCTCCAGATAGATGATTTAAGGGTTGGAAAAGATGACGGTCTTGGTCTAATAATTGCCCTTCTTATAATCGCTATACTTGTTGTTATATTACTGCAACTCACAGGGCATAGAATTATTGTGACTAAATAATAAATAAGGATGAGGTAAGAAGGTGATTAAAAGTGGATTGGATAGGTTTTTATTATCTTTCTTCCTCATCCTTTTTATTCTTTTATTAAACACATGTGCCTCTGTCAAAGACCATAACAAGAATTCTATTATTATAGAGAATTTTCCTTTTTATCCACAGACAGCATATCAATGTGGTCCTGCAGCCCTTGCGGGGGTCTTAAATTTCTGGGGGATTTATGTAACTCCTGATGAAATTGCAGATGAAATATACAGTGAATCTGCAAGGGGAACGTTGAGCATTGATATGTCCTTATATGTTCAGAGGAAAGGATTGAGAGCAATTCAATACAAAGGGGATATACAGGACTTGAGAGAAAATATAGATACAGGCTATCCTGTTATTGTTCTCATTGACTCAGGTTTTTCTTTATATCAAATAAACCATTTTATGGTGGTTATCGGATACAATGAATATGGTTTTATAGTTAATTCAGGAAAGGAAAGAGAGAAGTTCATCTCTGAAAAATATTTCATGCACTCATGGGGAAAAACAAAATTCTGGACATTGCTTATAAAGCCAAATGAATAGCAAACTGCTATCATCTAAAAGCAGAAAGCATGAAGCAAAGTGCAAGGAGTTCAAAACTGATGGTAAAAAGCCCTGTACATTATACTCCAAGCTCTTAGCCATCAGCTCTATGCTCTTAGCTATAAGCTCTATGCTTTTAGCTATAAGCTTATGTGGTTGTTCCTTTCCAAAGATAATATTGCTTGAGGATCCCCTCAGCCCTGAAGAGCATCTTAATTTAGGTGTTGCCTATGAAAAAAATGGAGAATTTGATAACGCACTTAATGAATACAAATATGCCTTTAAAAAAATTCCTCTTGCTTATCTTTACACTGGAAATGTTTATTATCAAAAAAAGGAATATGAAAAGGCGGAGTTTTATTATAAGGAAGCTATGAAAAGGGATCCATATAATGCTGATGCATATAATAATCTTGCTTGGCTTTATTTCATAAAAAAAGAAAATCTTGACAAGGCAGAAGAACTTGCACTTAAAGCAATTGAACTTAATCCCTCTAAAAAAGAGGTTTATATGGATACACTGGATAAAATCAGAAGGTTAAAATAGGCTGGAATAATTTATTGTAGTAAAATTGCTTTCATGATAGTTGATAATCATGACTGCATAATAATGTATTAGGAGGAGGAGATATTTATGCTTTCTGATAGGGCAAAAAGGATAAAGCCATCACCAACCCTCGCTATGGATGCAAAAGCTAAGGCTATGAAGACGGCTGGTTTTGATATCGTAAATTTTGGGGTGGGTGAACCTGATTTTGACACACCGGAAAATATAAAAGAGGCTGCAATAAGAGCTATGAGAGAAGGTTTTACTAAGTATACCCCTGTAGGTGGAATTGACAGCCTTAAGGATGCAATTATTGAGAAATTTAAGAAAGATAATAACCTCAATTATACACGGGAGGAAATTATTGTATCCTGTGGTGCTAAACATAGCCTTTATAATATTGCTCAGGCTTTATATAATCCAGGAGATGAGGTCTTAATTCCATCTCCTTATTGGGTATCATATCCTGACCAAGTTATGCTTAATGATGCAGTCCCTGTTTTTATAAAGACAGATGAATCAGAATCTTTTATGGTCAAAGCGGATGCAGTTGAGGCACATATTACAAAGAGAACAAAGGCAATCATTTTGAATTCACCTTCCAATCCAACAGGACTTACTTATGACAGAAAGACACTTGAAGAGATAGCTGAGGTTGTGCTGAGACATGGTTTATTTATAATATCTGATGAAGTTTATGAAAAGCTTACTTATGATGGTGTCAATCACATAAGTATTGCATCTCTCGATAATGAGCTAAAGTCAAGGACAATTATTGTGAATGGATTATCTAAATCTTATGCAATGACCGGGTGGAGAATCGGTTTTGCAGCCGGTCCGAAAGAGATTATAAAAACAATGACAAATATCCAGAGCCAATCTACATCAAATCCTAATTCAATTGCTCAGAAAGCAGCAGTTGAAGCACTTACAGGTCCTCAGGATTTTATTAATATAATGCTTTCTGAATTTGATAAAAGAAGGAAGTTTCTCATTAAAGAACTCAATGCTATCACCGGATTGAGTTGTCTTACCCCAACAGGAGCATTTTATGCCTTTCCTAACACATCTCAGTTTTATGGAAAAGTAATTGGTAACAGGAATATAGAGTCTTCTTCAGATTTAGCACTTTATCTTTTAGAAGAAGCTAAGGTGGGTCTTGTTCATGGTGGAGCCTTTGGAGATGATAATTATATAAGACTGTCATATGCAACCTCGATAGAAGAGATTAAAAAGGGTGTTGATAGGATTAGAGA
Organism: Nitrospirota bacterium; assembly: GCA_013388605.1. Classification (GTDB taxonomy): domain Bacteria; phylum Nitrospirota; class Thermodesulfovibrionia; order Thermodesulfovibrionales; family SM23-35; genus JACAEY01. The sequence continues at coordinate 8,216 of JACAEY010000036.1, forward strand.
TGCGTTACTTAAACTTAAATAACGGTAAAAAGTAGTAATTTTAATAATTTAATGCCAAATAAAGAGGAAGAGAAAGAATTCCGTTCAGGCTTTGTTTCTATTATTGGACGTCCAAATGTTGGCAAATCTACACTTCTAAATTCAATCCTTGGTGAGAAGATATCGATCGTTACTCCGAAACCTCAGACAACAAGAAACAGGATTATTGGAATAAAGACATTGCCTTATGCACAGATTATTTTTATAGATACTCCAGGGATTCACAAACCGAGACATAAACTCGGTAATAAAATGGTTAAAACTGCCTTAGATGCATTTAAGGAAGTAGATATTATTCTATTTATGGCCGAACCACGAGAGCCTGAAAAAGGAGATCAATTTATAATTAGATTACTGAAGGAAATACATTCCCCAGTATTTTTATTAATAAACAAGATAGATACTGTTAAAAAATCACAACTTCTTCCACTTATAGAAAGATTAAAAAATCTTTATCCATTCAAGGAGATTATTCCTATTTCTGCGTTAAAACAAGATGGTATTGATATTATTATAGAGAGAACATATGATTATCTTATTAAAGGTCCGAAATATTACCCGGATGATATTATTACAGACCAGCTTGAAAGATTTATGGTATCTGAGATAATTAGAGAAAAGGCAACTGAGATAACAGAAGAAGAGGTGCCGTATTCGATTGCTGTGGAGATTGTGGAATGGAAGGAAAGAGAAAACGGTATAATTTTAATAAGGGGTAACATTTATGTTGAAAGAGACAGTCAAAAAGGTATAATAATAGGAAAAGATGGAAGAATGTTAAAGGCAATAGGAACAGCATCTCGTGCTGATATAGAGAAGCTTCTTAATACAAAAGTCTTCCTTGAATTATGGGTAAAAGTAAAAAAAGACTGGAGAAACAATCTAAGAACATTGGAGGAGCTTGGATATAAATAAATGTTAATCGAGATGAAAGTAGAAGGCTTACTCTTTGATCCGCGGAGTAGTATGTATATACTTCTTTTAAAAGAAATTGACGGAGAAGGTACACTCCCTATATGGATAGGCAAACCAGAGGCAGATTCAATAGCCCTTGCACTTGGAAAGGTGACAACCCCAAGACCCCTCACACATGACCTTATAAAAAATATAGTTGAAGGTTTGAAGATAAGATTAACAAAGATTATCGTTACACAAATTCTTGATAATACTTATTATGCCCTTGTCTGTCTTACTGATGGCAAGAAAGAGACCTTTATAGATTCAAGACCTAGTGATGCTGTAGCTGTTGCCCTCAGAACTAATGCCTCAATTTTTGTAGAAGAAAATATTCTTGAAAGAAGGAGTACAGACGAACTTGAAGAGTGGCTTAAAAACCTTAGGCCAGAAGACTTCGGGAATATCATGTAATGCTTTACAGGACTGAAGGGATTGTCCTAAAGACTATCCCTTTTGGCGAAGCTGACCTTATTGTATACTTTCTAACTCATGATTGCGGACTCTTAAGAACCTTTGCAAGAAGTCCACTTAAGACGAAGAGTCGCTTCGGAAGCAGTCTCGAACCTCTTACACATTCACAGATTGCTTTCATAGGGAAAGAAGGGACTTCCTTGCCAAGATTGACAAGATCTGATATTATTCATTCTTTCCAGTTGATAAGATCTGAAATAAATTATTTTATCATGGTCTCAGAAATAATAGAACTCACTCTTAAGTTTATTATGGAAAGAGAAGTTAATAGGAAGATTTACACCTTGTTTTTAGAAACACTATGTAATATTGAGAATAATATCTTAGAATTTCAGACTTATTTTCTCCCAAAAAGAAATGGGCAGAATTTGAAAGCAAGATTAGATTTGTACCTGATTCACTATAAAATAAAGTTACTAAGGATATCAGGATATGCTCCTAAACTTGATGGATGTGGGAAGTGTGGTAGAGAAGCAGATCGTTTTTTTACCTCTCAAGGTTCTGTCTTCTGTAAAAAATGTTCACAAAGAATGGAAGCCCCTTTTGTGATCTCTAAAGGAGTTAAGAAGTTTTATTACAATCTTCTGACATGGGATATTACAAAGATAAATAGGATTCGTCCATCGGAAATGCTCCTTTCAGAGCTTTCAGATATATTAAATGCGCATATAGAATATATAACTTCAAGGACACTTAATTCAAAGGAATTTGCTCGTTTTCTTGCAAGCCTTTTTTAGAGGTATTCACTTAGAACTTTAAAAAAGACAGCATTTTGAGTAATATATCATGCACTGATGTTAGATAATTTTTTTAATCCTCAGACAATCGCAGTCATTGGCGCTTCAAGGACCTCTGGTAAAGTAGGGCATGATATTCTCAAAAATCTAATTCAATATGGTTACCAAGGTGCTATATATCCAATTAATCCTGAAGCACCTGAAATTTTAGGGCTGAAGGCATATCCGTCTATTCTCGATGTTCCAGGACAAATTGGATTAGCAGTAATAGCAGTTCCTCCAAAAAGCGTATTAGAAGTTGTTGTGCAATGCGGAAATAAAGGTATTGATTCAGCTGTGATAATAACTGCGGGATTTAAAGAAAGTGGTTTAGAAGGCACAAAGTTAGAAGATGAATTAGTCAGAAAAGCGAAAGAATCTGGGGTCAGATTTATAGGACCTAACTGCCTGGGAATTATCGATTCCCACTCAAGAATCAATGCCTCTTTTGCTAAAGGTATGCCGGAGAAGGGGAATATTGGATTTTTTTCACAATCAGGCGCTCTTGGCATTGCAGTTCTTGATCTTGCTTTATCTGAGGGTATAGGACTTTCAAAATTTGTAAGTATGGGGAACAAGGCTGATATCTCTGATGAGGAGATCATGCTGGCACTTTCAGAGGATGATAATACAAAGGTTATTTTAGGGTATATCGAAGGGATCAGAGATGGCAAAAAGTTTGTGGAGATTGCAAGTCAGGTATCTAAGAAGAAACCTCTTATTATTTTAAAGTCAGGTATCACAAGTTCTGGTATTAAAGCGGCTTCTTCGCATACAGGGGCACTCGCAGGAAGGGAGATATCCTTTGATGCTGCTTTTAAACAAAGCGGAGTTATCAGGGCTCAAACAGTCGGCGAATTATTTAATTATGCTCTGGCTTTTGCAAATCAGCCACTTCCTCAAGGTCCGAATGTTGCAATCATAACAAACTCAGGAGGTCCTGGAATCTTAGCGGCTGATGCCTGTGATAAATTAGGTCTTCAACTGGTTCCATTACATAAGGATATAGTTGATAAGCTGAGGAGTTTTCTCCCCCCTTATGCATCATTTTATAACCCTGTTGATATTCTTGGTGATGCTACTGCTGAGAGATATGAAAAAGCCCTTTATACAGTTGTACAGGATGATAAAGTGAATGCGATATTAGTTCTTTTGACACCAACTGCAGTTGTAGATGTAGAAGGTACTGCTAAAGTAATAGCAAATATTTCTCATATCATTGACAAACCTGTCCTTACTTCTTTCATGGGGAAAAAGAGTGTTGAAGCAGGAACAAAAATACTAATGAAATATAATGTTCCTAATTATAGCTATCCAGAACATGCAGTTTCTTCTCTTAACACCATGTTTAAATATAATCTATGGATAAAAAAACATGAGGAAGTTTATCCAACCTTTAATAACGCAAGAGAAAAAGTAAGAGATACATTTGAATGTTTAAATAATGAGAAACGTGAACATCTAAGAGAGTCAGAGGTCTATGAAGTCTTAGATGCATATGGTTTTTTACAACCAAAGAGCCTCCTTGCTAGGACCCCTGAAGAAGCTGTTGCTGCTGCTAAAGGGATAGGTTATCCTGTAGTAATGAAGATTTTGTCACCCCATGTTATTCATAAAAGTGATATAGGTGGTGTAAGAATGAATATAAATAGCAAAAAGGAAGTAGAAAACGCCTTTTTCGATATCACCACACGTGTAAGGCATGTTGTACCTAATGCACATATAAACGGCGTTATGATTCAAGAGATGATTTCAGGTGGAAAAGAAGTTATTATTGGCATAACAAAAGACGCACAGTTTGGACATATGGTAATGTTTGGATTAGGAGGGATTTATGTCGAAGTATTGAAAGATGTATCTTTTAGAATCGTTCCCTTGAGTAAGGATGATGCTCATGAGATGATTCGTGAAACAAAGGTTTTTCCTCTTTTACGTGGTGTGAGAGGAGAGGCAGAAGCAGACATAGAAGCAATCGAAAATTCTTTATTAATTTTGTCACAGATGGCTTTAGATTTTCCTCAAATAATTGAGGCCGAGATTAACCCACTCCTGGTAAAGAAAAGAGGTGAAGGAGTGGTAGCCATTGATGCGCGATTTATTATAGGAGGGGACTAAAATGATTTCTTTATATGTAGGTTCTACTTCAGGTTATTCAGGTAAGAGCTTAGTCTCTATGGGAATAGGACTTAAAATGAAAAGAGATGGATTTAAAGTAGGTTATTTTAAACCTGTTGGAATATTGCCCATTAAAGTAGAGAACATCCTCACAGATAAAGATGCCTGGTTTATATATAGAGTATTTGAACTAAAAGACCATTTAGCTGAAGTTTGTCCTGTTGTATTAACACAAGAACTAACTTTTAAGTCTTACCTAAAAGATGTAAAAGGTCTAATAAGAAAAATTGAAAAATCTTTTAATCAACTATCCCAAGATAAAGATATTATGGTAGTTGGGGGTTCGGGGAGTATATATTCATGGGGTGCTCTGGGAATTTCAGGACTTAAAGTCATTAAGAGGCTTAATTTAAAAGCACTTATTGTGGTGAAGTATGAGGGTGAATTCGGTGTTGACTACATACTCCAAGCAAAAAAGGATCTTGGTAATAATTTTATAGGGGTAATATTTAATAAAGTAACTCATGAGTTTAGACAAAGTATTGATGATTATATCGTTCCATTTTTGAAAAGGAAGGGTATAGATGTTATGGGAATATTACCACATGATTCATTAGTCGGTTCTATTACAGTTGAAGAGTTAAATGAGATGCTAAGCGGTAAGGTTCTATGCTGCCATGACAGATTGAATAATCTCATTGAGCGTTTTCTGATAGGAGCTATGCAGGTTGACAGGGCTAGTGAGTATTTTAAGATGACCAAGAACAATGCTGTTATTGTTGGTGGTGATCGCGCAGATATCCAGTTATCCGCTATAGAATCTGGAACAGAATGTCTTGTACTTACCGGAGAACTTTATCCAAGCGAATTGATAATCTCAAGGGCAGAACAAAAAAATATACCTATAATTGTAGTGAGGGATGATACTTATACTATAGCAAAGAAAGTTGAAAAACTCTCCACAAGATTACGTTTAAGAGATAAGACAAAGGTTGCTCGTGGAACTGAACTCGTAATTAATAATGTAAATTTTTCATTACTTTATAAAAAACTCGGAATTTAAGTTAATAATAAATGCACATCTGTCCGAAATAATACTTCGTGCTCTTAGAAAGACAGGTATGAGAACCGATTTTAGAAGCAAAATCACGGGTAACCTCGATGAGCCCCAGGGTCGAAGCAGAGTTCTCAGCCAAAGATTATTAATAGTGATTAAAGTCAGGTGGAGGTTTAAACATAATAGTAGGTAGTTTATTTTGTTTCGAAAATCGGGTCTCATAACTCTTATATAGAATATTTTGGACAGCAATGTAATAAATGATAATTTTATGTCCCCACTTTACTGGATATACTTCTTGACTTAAGAAGGTGCTTTGGTATATAAAGATTTATGGAAATTCCAATTAACTTAGATGATTTTTTCTGCCCAAATGAAGACTGCGATAACCATGGAAAAAAGGGACTTGGAAATATTGTTATATACGATAGATATGGAAGAAGTCGCAGGAAACTTCTTAAGTGTAAAACCTGCAATTCAACGTTTTCTGAAAGACGATTATCTGTCTTCTTTGGTTTACATACTAAAGAATCTAAGATAAAAGAGGTCATTCATAATCTTCTCGAGGGTATGAGTTTCAGGGAGGCGGCATCTGCTTCTGAACTTGATAAGGATACTGTTCAGAGAATTTGGAAAAGATTTGTTATCAGTTGTGAAGAGTCAGTAGAAAGTCTTTTAAAAGAATTTAATATTAAACTTGAAGATCTTATTGTCCTTTTATACAAAAGGACTAAGAGAAAAAGGTGAAATAATTGAATTATTTAAAGTGAGATGAAATGATGCGTGTAATAAGGGTAGCAATTGCAGGAGTAGGAAACTGTGCAAGTTCACTTATACAGGGTATTGAATATTATAAGTCCTTAGACAAAAACTATCCTGATAAGTCTCTGGGTCTTATGCATTATGACCTTGGTGGATATAAACCTGAAGACATCAAAATTGTAGCCGCTTTTGACATCGATGCAAGAAAAGTTGGCAGACCTCTCAATGAGGCTATTTTTGCTAAGCCGAACTGTACAAAGACATTCAATGGTGGTATTCCAGAATACCCTGTAATTGTTGAGATGGGGGAGGTACTGGATGGTGTTGCATCTCATATGGAAAATTATCCAGAAGAAAGAAGATTTGTTATTGCAAAAAAAGGGGCTTGTGATGTAGCAAAAGTTCTTCAGAATAGTGGGGCTGATGTACTGTTGAGTTATCTGCCAGTGGGTTCTGAACAGGCAACAGCTTATTATGCTGAGGCTTGCCTTAAAACAGGGACAAGTCTAATCAATTGTATTCCAGTATTTATTGCTTCTGATAAATTCTGGGCTCAGCGGTTTGAAGAAAAAAATATTCCAATTATAGGTGATGATATAAAAAGTCAAGTAGGTGCTACAATCATTCACAGGACATTGACCAAACTTTTTGAAGACAGAGGAGTTAAAATAGATAATACTTATCAGTTAAATGTCGGTGGGAATACTGATTTTTTGAATATGCTCAACCGCAATAGATTAAAATCTAAGAAGATATCAAAAACTGAAGCTGTTCAATCCCAGCTTCAAACTCCGCTCATGGATGGAAATATTCATATAGGACCTTCTGACTATATACCATGGCTTAAAGACAATAAGATATGCTTCCTAAGGATAGAGGGGAGGGGTTTTGGAAATGTTCCTGTAAGCCTTGAACTCAGGCTTTCTGTTGAAGACTCCCCAAACAGTGCAGGTGTTGTAATAGATGCTATTAGATGCTGTAAAATTGCACGTGACAGAAGGGTAGGAGGAGTGCTTATATCTCCTTCTGCATATTTTATGAAGCATCCGATGGTTCAGTTTTCAGATGAGGAAGCGAGAAAAATGGTTGAAGAATTTATTGCTGGTAAGAGAGAAAGGTAGAGGGTGATAAGTGCAAAACTTGGCCATTTTCTCGATGCTCCTCTTAGCCCTATTGCAAAACGAATCCCATTAAGCCCTAATTTTCTTACTTTAACAGGATTTATCATCACCACCATTTCAGCATTAATAATTCTGAAAAATTTAAGGCTTGGAGGAATATTAATTTTGGCTGGAGGTATATTTGATTTCTTTGATGGATTAGTTGCAAGAACACAGGGAAAGGTCAGTAAATTTGGTGCATTTCTTGATTCAGTTCTTGATAGGTATTCAGATGCATTTCTTTTTATTGCTATATCATGGTATTTCATAGAAAAGGGTAATTATACTGGTTCATATCTTAGTCTTGGCATATTAGTAGGTGCATTTCTTGTTAGTTATACAAGGGCAAGAGCTGAGGGCCTTGGTAAGTCCTGCCATATAGGCATCATGGAAAGACCGGAGAGGATCATTATGCTATCATTAGCAGCCATAACAGGATGGCTCATGCCTGTTTTATGGATAATGCTGATACTTACGCATATTACTGTTCTTCAGAGGATATTTCATGTATGGAAGGCAATGAGAATCAAATAAACAGGTGCCGACGCCGAATTACAATAACAACCTATTTAATCAGCTCACGATGGTTTAGGGTTAAAATTTCGAGTTTTGTTGAATATTCAAAGATGGAGCGGGCGACGGGACTCGAACCCGCGACCCTCAGCTTGGGAAGCTGACACTCTACCAACTGAGTTACGCCCGCAATATAAAATTTTATAAGTCAATTATCGCTAAAGTCAAGAAAGCCTCCTTTTCACCTCTCTATCTACTTAAATAGATTCCTTTCTTCATATTTAAGGTTTTTCATTGCTGTCCAAAATATTCTATATAAGAGTTATGAGACCCGATTTTCGAACCAAAATAAACTACCTCCTAGGTATGTTTAAACCTTCACATGACTTTAATCACTATTGATAATCTTTGGCTGAGACCTCTGCTTCGACCCCGGTCTCATCGAGGTTACCCGTGATTTTGCTTCTAAAATCGGTTCTCATACCTGTCTATCTAAGAGCACGATGTATTATTTTGGACAGATGTGATATAAAATAAAACTGAAATATTAAAAGTGAGGAGGTAAGTAGAGATGGAACATTTTGGATATAGGATTAGAAATATCAGAGTAAAATACATAAAAATTTTGTTAATTTTCATTATTGTCCTTTTCGCAGCATGTCAAACAGTTCCTATTACAGGCAGACAACAGCTCAACCTTATACCTTCAGAGACTATCCTTAACATGAGCTATGCAAATTATCGTGAATTTATTTCAACTCACAAAGTTATACAGGGTACAGAAGAGACAGAGATGGTAAAGAGAGTTGGGCAGAAGATTCGTCATGCTGTAGAAACATACTTTTCTCAGAATAATATATCTGATAGATTGAAAGGCTATCACTGGGCATTTAATCTTGTTGAAGATAAAGCAATCAATGCATGGTGTATGCCAGGAGGAAAGGTTGTAGTTTATACCGGAATTCTGCCTATTACAAAAGATGAAACAGGACTTGCTGTTGTAATGGGTCATGAGATAGCTCATGCCGTTGCACAGCATGGTGATGAGCGTATGAGCCAGGCACTCCTTGCAGAAATGGGTGGTGCTGCACTTTCAACAGCACTTTCTCAAAAACCTAAGGAGACAACAGCCCTTTTTATGGCAGCTTATGGTATTGGTGCACAAATTGGCATATTACTACCTTATAGTAGGCTTCAAGAAACAGAAGCTGACCGTCTTGGTCTGATATTTATGGCTATAGCAGGATATAACCCACAGAGTGCAATTGATTTCTGGAAAAGGATGGCAGCAGCAAAACGGGGTGCATCTCTTCCTGAATTCTTGAGTACCCATCCAGCAGATGAAACGAGGATAAGGAATATAGAAAAATTAATTCCTGAAGCAATGCGATATTATAGACAGTAACACCACATGAACATTCCTCAAAAAATATTTTTTTCAGGTATTGGCGGTAGTGGAATGTCAGCAATAGCCTGTTTTATGACTGATAAAGGTCATACTGTTGTAGGCTCAGATAGGTCTTTTGAGGATAATCCAAAACATCCTTTGTATAAAATACTCAAATCCAGGGGTATAATAATCACTCCCCAGGATGGAAGAGGTATTGATAACTCCTTTGACTTAGCAGTCTTTAGCACAGCAGTAGAGCATGACAATGTAGAATTTAAAAAGGCTAAAACTATTGGGTTACCAATCAAAACAAGACCTGATTACCTTGCAGAACTTGCAACACAATTTAAAACTATTGCTGTATCAGGGACCAGTGGTAAATCAACAACTGCTGGAATGCTTGCCTTTCTTATGCAGAGGCTTGGAATGAAACCTAATTTTATTGGTGGTGGTAGGGTTAAAAATTTCAAAACATATAAAAGCCCCGGAAATTATCTAACTGGAGACAGCGAGACTCTGATCATAGAGGCGTGTGAATCTGATGGAACAATTGTCAAATATAAGCCCGAACGTTTGATACTTCTGAATCTGCATTTTGACCACAATCCTGTGAATGTGACTGCCGAGATGTTCAAAGCTATTATCAATAATACAAAAAAATTAATTGTGATAAATTCTGATGACCAGAGACTTAAAAATATTACAAATAAAAATGTGGTTACATTTTCTATAGACTCTCCATCAAGGTATAAAGCAACAGACATCTCCTATAGTAGATTCAGCACAGATTTTTCTCTAAACAATCTCAGTTTTACTTTATCCCTACCAGGAAAGCATAACCTGTATAATGCCTTGTCATGTATCGCCATACTTTCAGAAATAGGAATTCCAGTGAAAGATATTGCATATATAATCCATGAATTTCAGGGAATAGAAAGGCGTTTTGATATCCATCTTAATAATGGTAAATACCTTGTTATTGATGACTATGCCCACAATCCCCATAAAATTACGTCTCTTATCACAACAATGAAGAACATCAGAAAAGGTATTTGCTACATCTTTCAGCCCCATGGTTTTGGTCCAACACGACTGATGAAAAAAGAATATATTGATGCATTTTCACAAAACCTCGATGATGCTGACCATCTTATTCTTCTTCCTATATATTATGCTGGTGGGACACCAGTAAAGGATATATCAAGTCAAGACCTTGCAGATGAAATTGAAGCTAATGGTAAATCTGTTGAAGTCATTGAAGAAAGAGAGGCTATTTTAAGGATGCTTGACAGATGGACTACATATGTAGTCTTTGGAGCAAGGGATGAGACACTCTCTGATTTTGCCAGAGTAATTGCTGAAACATTAACTCATTCATATAAAACTACAAGTAATGAAGATTGATTCTTTAAGTCCAGGACCTAAAATAGCCAGCATTTCTTTTGCTATTATCCTTTAATGAAACTACTAGGACATTCACAGCTTATTCATAAGATGCAACCCCTTTTTTCTATTAAAAATCTAAATATAATCATTGCTGTCCAAAATATTATAAATAAGAGTTATGAGAGGTTACCCGTGATTTTGCTTCTAAAATCGGTTCTCAAACTTGTCTTTTTAGGAGCATAAAGTATTATTTTGGACAGATGTGAAATATAATATATAAATAGATTATGAAGAAGTCATGAAGGAATTATGAAAATGCAGCGAATTTTGTTAATCAATAAAATGAATTATAGAGATATATTAATTAAAGAAATATAAGTTTCTTAGTTGATAGAGCCCTGATTGTAAATATCAGTTTCTCGGTAAAAATACCTCATGAACTTTTATAAGAGGATCCCTTTCAATCAGCCTTCCTCTTTCGACTCTTGAGATCTCTCCATCCTTATCAAACAAAAACACTGTCATTGGAGAATCATGAACGGGCCATCTACCTTTTACTACATTTACAGGCTCGTCACCCTCAAAAACAAGATAACTATATTTATCATAGTGAGGAAGTTTCCTGCCAAGCCCTAAAAGGGCTTCAACCATGTCTGTTGCTATCAAAATGAGTGCCATATCTTTATTGGATGGATTTATCCCTGTAAGAACCACGGAGTGTCTCTCTTTTGGTATCCTTATTTTTCCTATAACAATTTCTTTCTGGTCAAATGCCACTTCATACTTAGATAGTTCAGCCAGTGCTTCATTAAGAAAGTGGTTTTCCCATCCTAAAATAGTAATTGCTGAGTCAGAAGGTATTTCGGTCATATCCTTATCAAACTTTATTTCTATTTTATCCGGTCCTGATTCGCTAATAGACATAGCAAATTCTTTATATGCCTGAACAAGTGTTTCGTTTGCAGAGGACGGTAGTATCACAAGCATCTTTTTTGCTCCTAATCCCTGTGTCAAAGCTGGGGGAATCTCATTTCTGTCGAGCCTGCGAAAAATATCAAATTCAGGGTCAATATCAATCCTCAGAGGTCTGTATGGTAACCTTATTGTCAGTCTGAGATACTTTTCATCCATCTCTAAAACAGTCATATAAGCCTTATATTTGCCTTCCATTGTGATTGCTATCGGAATATAAAGATGATATGTGTCTTCATGTTGGACCTGCTCAAGAATGGCGGTGAGGACAAATTTTTTTCCTTTTCTTTCTGCTTTCACGTCGCTCAATCTCAATTTTGGTGCTCCTGTTTTTTTGATCCACTGATCAAATAAAGTCCCAAGGTCTTTTCCTGAAACTTTTTCAAAACTTTTTTTGAGATTATCGAAAGATGATAGTTTAAATTTGTTTACTTTGTAAAAATTTTGCAGGCCATTAATAAAGACTTTATCTCCAAGATACTGACGGAGCATATGAAAAAACATAAAAGATTTCCCATATCCTATTGCCTCTGACGGAGAGCTATGACGAAAACGGAATTCTGTAAGCGGAAAATCTCTCTCATTCAAGACATAATCAGCATATTTATGCAATGTCTCCCGCCGGTATTCAACTGCATTACCCTGTTGTTCCTTTATTAAATGGTCAGAAAGATATGCTGTCAGACCTTCTGACCAGTTTCCTGAATCTGGATCTATATAAACACCGTTTCCTAACCAGGTATGAAGTATCTCATGGGGATAGGAGGTATTGATAATAAAGGGGAAGCGGATAATCTTCGGTCCAAGCAATGTAAAAGATGGCATGCCAAAACCTGTTTCCCAAAAGTTTTCTACAACTGCAAACTTCTTATACGGATAGGAACCGATAAGTTTTTCATACATTGAGATATAGAGTTCTGTTGCCTCAAGATATTTATCAGCAAGTTCCTTATCTGGCGAACGAAGAA
>JACAEY010000049.1 GCA_013388605.1 Nitrospirota bacterium
CATGGTAATACTGGGTTAACTGCTACTCAAGCAGAAAATGCAACAACAGTAGGAGGTAGTTACAGGTTCCTTGGAGGAATAAACGGACTTGAACATGTAAATTGGAATTATAATGAAACGGCCTCAAGTCATAATGAATATTATGGAGTCAATGGAAATTCTGGTTATGCAAATAAACGAACTATCAGTTACTCATGTGCTCAATGCCATGGGGTCTTCCACAGTGTATTAGGTGCTCCTTCACCCTGGCTTAGGCATCCGACAGATATAATGTTACCAAGTAGCAGTGAATACCAGAATTATAATCCTGATGGTCTCCCCACGGGAAGTGGTGCTGTTCCAGGTAATACAGATTACAGTATAGAAGCGCCTGTTGCCAGACCCTCTGTTCTTTCAAGTAGTAGCAAGGATGTTACACCTGGAACTGATGCAATCGTTATGTGTCTGTCCTGCCACAGGGCACATGGTTCTCCACAGGCAGATATACTGAGATGGAATTATGATGAAATGCGAACGGGCGATTATACTGACGTTGATTCTGGTTGTTTTACCTGTCATACAGGTAAGAACGGTGACTAAAAAATAAGGTAAGAACATTTTTAAAGGGGCTAAGGTAGCAAAAGCTTAGCCCCTTTAAAACCTTTAATAGCGTATAAATGAGGCATATGACAAATCATACTTTTCCAAAATAAGTCTTTCTTGAACAGTATATTGAAATATTTAGTTTCTGCCTTCTCGTCAAGGTGCTTTATTTCAGAGACAAGTTCATTGTGTTTTTACTCTATACTCTCATCGAGTCTGAAACTAATTAAACTTCTTCTTATTATCATCGGGTTACTCTTTTTAGTTCCTCGCGGATTGTATGCCCAGCAAAGTCCTTATGTGAGTTATATTGACAGCATAAATGAGGATGAAGAAGGTGGAAAGATTTCTTTCCCTTCTTTTATCTTTGCAGAGCAAGTTATGAAGGAAATTTATGTAATAGACAGCAAGGCAAGAATTATTATTTACACATCAGATTTTTTCCCTGTCTTCACCCTTAGTAAAAGAAATGGAATTGAGGCACCCCTTGGTTTAACAGTAGATGCTGAGGGTAATATGTATGTCGCTCAGGCACCAACAAAAGAGAATCCCAGATATAGAATTTCGGTCTTTAATGCACGTCTTCAATGGGAGCATGATATCTATTTAAAGAGATCAGAGATTGATGAATCATTCATCCCAAGCCGTCTTGCAGTAGATAAAAAAGGAAACCTATATATTGCAGGTTCATATTTCTCGGGTGTTCTTGTTCTCGATAGTAAAGGTCAATTATTAGAGACAATCTCGCCAGAGGAAGAAGATAGAAAGGCAAAAGTTAATAATGTAACACTTGATGACACAGGAAGGATATATATTGTAAGTGAAGAAGAGGGTCGCATCTATGTCTATGATGAAAACAGGAAATTCCTATTTAAGTTTGGAGAAAAAGGTGGTAGCACAGGAAAACTGAGCCGTCCACTGGCAATTGGAATAGACAATAGCACGGGAAGAATGTATGTGGTAGATTATATGCGCCATACAATATCTGTCTATGACAAGGATGGCAAATATCTTTCTGAATTCGGTGGTCTTGGCTGGGGAGAGGGATGGTTCCAATATCCCCGCGACTTAACCGTTGATTCTACTGGCAGGATATTGATTGCAGACACCTTTAATAACAGAATACAGGTTTTCCAGGCGAAAGAATAGCAGAAAGCTAAGAGCGTAAAGCTAAGAGCTAAGAGCTAAGAATAGTAAATACAGATGTTTAGATTTGAGAATTTAGAGATATGGAAGAAATCAATAGAGATCACTAAAAAATTGTTTGATATTGCAGATGAGCTTGAAAGGAAGAAGTTATATAAATTTGCTGAGCAGTTAAGACGAGCTGCTTTGTCCATACCTAACAACATTGCTGAGGGATCGGGTAGCAATTCTAAAAGAGAATTCATTCAATTTCTGAATATTGCTAAAAGATCGTGTTTTGAAAATGCAAACATGGTGATTATCTTTGAAAAGAGAGGATATGTAAAAGCCACAATCAAGCAAGCTATTTTAATGGAGGTTGAGGATTTATGTCGGATGATAAGCGGCTTTACAAGGACCTTAAAAGATTAGCTTTCAACTCAAAGCTCTTTGCTTATGGCTCTTTGCTCTTCGCTTTTTGCTCTATGCTCCTCGCTCTTCGCTCCTGGCTCTATGTTCTTTGCTGTTTGCTTGTTTTTATGGTGGGTTGTGCCTCCGTTTCCGAGCAGGCTCAAGTAACTGATTATCCAGACCAGAATACAGGACAGCTAACTATCTATCTGAACGGACCTGAAAGGTCATCACTTGATATTAAATTCGAGATTTCAGCAATAAGTATCATGTCAGAAAATGGGGTTTACAGAGAGATTATGAGTAAGCCCCTCAATATTGGTTCACTTAAGATGGTAAGCCGTCAAATTCTCCTCACTGAAACATATTTGCCCGAGGGCAAATACACAAAGCTAAAGTTTACTGTAAAACAGGCGATAATCTATAGAAAAGATAGAATGGCAAATTTATCACTACCTCGAGATGGTTTTGAAATCCCTTTGAATATAGCTATTACCAAAAATCAGAATACTACACTATTCCTCAAATGGGATGCAGATACCTCTATTGTTGAAGGATATCGGTTCAATCCAGCACTGACTGTTAAAACAACCCGTCCTGAATTAAGCACACTCCTAATATATGTGACAAACGAGGACTCAAACAATGTTTCTGTTATTAATAGGCAGACGGATGAAGTTATCTCAACTATACTGGTTGGGAAAAAACCAAGAGGTATAGCGATCGGCATGAGGAGACAACACCTGAGGATATATGTAGCAAATTCAGGTTCTAACAGCATCTCTGTGATTGACCCGACTACAAATAAGGTAGAGACAGAGATACCTGTCAGGTTTGGTAGGCAACTGGAAGGGATTGCAGTGGCTACAGTATCACCCGAAAGAGAATTCATCTTTGTTACTAATTATGGTTCTAACACTCTATCTGTTATTGATGCCCTGACATATCAGGAGACAGAAAGGATAAATGTTGGAAATGGTCCAATAGCAGTGGAGGCTGATCCACATGTTGAAACACTTTTGAGTGCAAAGTTTCTCAGTATTGAATCCTTAAATATCTTAAAGGGCTTTCGGGAAAAATTCTTTAATGTATATGTGGCAAATAGAAATTCAAAAGAAATCACCGTATTGAGGTTTGATAAAACAACAGGAAGATTTGTAGATTCTCAGAACTTAAATATTGAATGGAATCCAATTGCAATTGAGGTTGATTACCAGAGAGGGAAGGTATACGTAGCAAACTACGGATTTGATAACCTCTCAGTCATAGATATTGTAGAACTGATTAAAGGAAATAAAACGAGTGCTGTACGCACTATAAGTGGTGTAGGTCATTCCAATACAGGGGTTGTCTCAGACCCTTCACTCGATAGGATATACCTTTTAAAAGAAACACCGGGAGAGATAATGATAATCAGACCTTCATTAGAAGACCAGAGTCCTGTAAAAACAGTGATCCCTATTATCAGTACTATACCTGTTGGAATGTCTCCCAGGACTTTGAAATTAGACCCTGAGGCAAGGAAATTATATGTTGTTAACAGGGGTTCAGATAATATAACTGTAATAGACAAAACAACAAGGAGGGAAGAAAAGATTATTCCTGTTGGCAGGAAACCTTATGGCATATCCATAATACCTTTTTAACAAAGAGAAGAATGCAAAGAGCAAAGCGATTAGCAATGGACAATGAGCGAAAGAGCTAAAAGAATACAACAAATACCATATAGTCAGATACTTTATGCTCTTTGCTCTTTGCTCCTTGCTTTAGGCTTTTCGCTCTACGCCCTTTGCTTTACACTCTATGCTTTAGGTTCACTTTTTTTTTGCACTCCTGCTTTTGCAGAAGGTCTGAGTGGCTGGGCAAATCTGAATTATATTACCACAGAACAAAAAGAGGATAGTGAGACAATATCAAAGGAACGGTCTTTCTACAGGAATCTATACCTGACATTTGAAAGACCTCTTACCCCTCTAATCTCATATCAACTCTATTTGAGGACCAACTGGTCTGATTTTAGGCTGACTGATGCAGATAACAGGGTAACAAATACCTATCAAAGAGCTATTGAACCTGCATTCGATATCTTTCTCAGGAATCCTATGTATGATTTTAGTACTGGATATAGGCGGATGGAGCAATGGACTACAGCAAGCCTACAGAATGAAGGAAGACGAACGACTGACTTCATGTACTCCCGACTAAACATTACACCGCGAGAATTACCATCACTTTCACTCCAGATTGATAGACAGAAAAATTTTGACTATCTCTCTCCAAGAAGAATAGATATAACAGATACCCGATTTACTGGTAATTCTTGGTATCAGTATTTATATAAGGATCTGAACCTTTCATATAATTTTACTTATACACATGATATAGTTGAGACCCCATCAGAAATTATAGAAAAGACTAAAAACTATAATTTCAATGGTATATATAACATAAGTTATAACAGGGCATTCTGGGCTGGGAAGGCTAATATCTCAGCAAATTATCAAGGAAATTATGTAAGGGATAAAAATAGGTTTTCTATAAAAGAGGAAGGAACAGCATCACTTGAACGCCTCCGGCTTCAAGGACTCTATATCAATGACCCAACACCTGATGACATGACAAGTTTAAATCCACAGCCATCATTAATAAACAACCAATACACTGACTCAACAGGTATTACACTTAATACTTCATTTCAAAATATCGGTACTCAGGTAGAGTTAAGATCAATCAGTAAGATCTCTATCTATTATAGAAATAATGGGGTTGCTGATCCTGTAACATGGAGAATCTATCACAGGAATAATAACCTTGAAAACTGGAGCCTTATAACCACTCTCACAGTAAGTCCTACCTTTGACAGTGTCAACAATGCATACCGTTATGAATTGACATTTCCTTCAAAAATAGCTTCTTTCTTCAAGGTAGTAAATGTCAATATCATCCCACCAGTAGCCGGAAGTAATGTTGAGGTCTCAGAAATAAATGTATTCGATATAGAAACAATTACTGAAACTGGAACTCTAACAGAGGTAAATAACTTCTTTAACCAGGGTGTAAATCTTACTGCAAATGTGAGACCTATACAAAAGCTTGGCTTTTCTTTAAATTACTTTATAAACAGGTCTGACCAGAATCCTGTTTCTATCTGGAACTCAATTGGCGGTATATTCTCAAATATAGCAAGTAAATCAATAAATGATAATGATAGATTAATAAGCAATGTGCTCCGAATCTATGGAGGGTCTGCTGAATGGTTAACTCACAGGCTTCTTACTACAACATTGCGATTTCAGAGAAATGAGGCATTTGATAACAGGGCTGAAACAGATTTTAGCTCAAACACATATTCCTTAACATTCAATTCTGTTCCACTGCCAACACTCGATGCAAACCTCTCATTAATCAGGAATGACAACTATAACTTTGGTGAAAAAGATAACACTAACAACTCAGTTCTTCTCAGCATCGTTGCAAAATTATACAAAGATGTAAATATGGTTACTGATATGGGATATACGCGATCAAAATCTTATACTCTTGACACAAAGTCAGACACTACATCTATTCGTGGATCAATAGATGCAAATCTGACCCAGAAACTCTACGCAAGTCTCATATATGGTTTTAGCAGAACATCATCTTCTGACAACACATCTATTGACACAACTGAAGGACAGACTATAATCACATATAGACCCGGAAGGTTTATTAATATTACAGGCACCTTGAGGGCAATGGATATTGATGGAGATACAACAACATCCGAGGGTATTTTAATAGACTGGCTACCCCTCCCTACACTGAGGCTTAATCTCAATTACCTTCATAGTAATTCCGAGATAGAACCTACAATGAGTGATATACTCAGCACATATCTTATATGGTATATTACAAAGTTTCTTGATTTACAGATTACATACTCTTACACACGTGAGGAAAGGGAACAAGTTGAAAAAATCCATAGTGTCGGAGCGAATTTAAATTGCAGGTTTTGGTAATATAATTAACCATGAACAAAATAGCTAAGAGTAGAAACCTAAGAACAAAGGGCAAAGGGGACAGAAATAAGGGAATTGGACTCTATACTTTATGCTCTACGCTCTTAGCTACTTGCTCTATGCTCTTAGCTATTTGCTACTTGCTTATTACGGTAAACGGATGCGGAGGCACTTCAAGGCTTCATTATGTTCAACAACAGTTTGATTACAACAGTATCAAAAAAATCGCTGTCCTACCATTTGAATCTCTCACATCTGATGAATATGCAGGTGAAAAGACAAGGCAATCTGTAATTACTGATTTACTGTCAAGGGGAATTGATGTTGTTGAGCCAGGTGAAGTAACAAGGTATCTTATTGAATTAAAGATAAAATCACTCAGCACTGTAAAAACATCGGATATCCAAACATTAGCCAAAACACTCAGTGTAGATGCACTTATGATGGGCTCTGTAGAGGCTTATGGGATAAGCAAAGGCATTACAGTCTCATATCCAGAGGTCTCTATAAGCATGCGTTTAATTGAAGCATCATCAGGGAAGATTATATGGTCTGTATGTAATACTTCAGGTGGTCCTAATTTCTGGACAAGACACTTTGGCGCTGAAAATATTTCACTTAGTGAAACTGCAAATAAAGTGGTAAAAGAAGCTATTGATACATTATTTAAAAAATAAACAGCAGGTGTTAAGGTAAAGAATCCTGGTATCTAAACCTTAACCGGACAACTAATAACAGCTTAATGGTGACATGACTAAAATTATTTTAAAAAGGTTTTTATTTTCCTTTATACTTTCCACAACAATTATTTTTTTTAGTTGTGCAGGTCGAGGCACAACCCCTTCATTTTATATTCGTCCTGATTATGATTTCAGCTATATCAAAAAAGTAGCAGTACTGCCACTGGATAATCTAACAAACGAGAAATTTGCAGGAGAAATTGTAAGACAGGTTGTTATATGTGAGTTATTAGCATCTGGTCTTGTTGATGTAACAGTACCAGGCGATGTGGATTCTGCAACCGAAAAGCTCGGTCTTAGGACATTTAAATCACTTAATGCAGAACAGATAAAGGCTATCTCGAATTCCCTCAAGGTTCAGGCTGTTATACTCGGTTCAGTAGATAAATTCGGAGAAATGAGAATCGGGAATATTTCTGCACCAGAGGTGACCATTACTCTAATGATGGCAGATGCAACTTCAGGCAGTATTATCTGGTCAATCACAAAGACTGGTGG
>JACAEY010000099.1 GCA_013388605.1 Nitrospirota bacterium
GCTCAACAAATCCCAAGGAGCAAAAATTATAAAGGCATGGACAGAAAAAGCCAGCAAAAAGAGAGAAGATATCAACAAAACTATGTCTGAAATTATTGGAAAGACTATTGGAAAGATGAACCTCCCAACAAAAGATGACATCGAGAGACTTAATAAAAAGATCGAAGAACTCTCAAAAAAGCTTGAGGAGATGGAAAAGAAGAACTGATTTACACTTTACTCACCGGCAAAGGTTGTAGCAACAACCTCTTCAAGGGTGGTGATTCCAGTTAATGCCTTTTCTATAGCATCCTGCCTTAATGTCCTCATACCTCCCTCTATTGCAACCTTTTTAAACTCTTCTGTTGTAGTACCTTTTATTAAGAGGTTTCTTAATCTCCTGTTCATGGAAAGAAGCTCATAAATTCCTATCCTCTCCTTGTAACCTGTTCCATCACATGTCTTACAGCCCCTTCCTCTATATAGGATCGTTCCCGGTCTAATATCACCTTTTGAAAGATCAACTTCTTCGAAAGTTACGACATAAGATTCCTTACACTCAGTACATATCCTTCTAACAAGTCTCTGTGCGCATACAAGAAGCAATGAATCTGCAACAAGATATGGCTCAATACCCATCTCCATTATTCTTGTTACAGTCCCGATGGCGTCGTTTGTATGTAATGTAGAAAAGACAAGATGTCCTGTAAGTGAGGCTTCTATGGCGACCTTAGCTGTCTCGAGATCTCTCATCTCGCCTATTAGTATAATATCGGGGTCATGCCTCAAGAATGCCCTTATTGCTCTGGCAAAAGTATAACCAGCAACAGAATTTATATTACTCTGTACTATTTTCCCTCCGAGTGTATATTCAACAGGGTCCTCGGCAGTAACTATCTTTACATAAGATGTGTCAAGAGACTTGAGAGCAGCATAAAGAGCAGTGGTTTTTCCGCTCCCAGTGGGACCAACATGGAGAATAATTCCATAAGGTAGACTGATTGCATCTTTATATAACTTCATATTATGTTCATTAAATCCGAGCATATCAATTGATAGAACGGGACTCTTTTTATCAAGAATCCTCATCACTACATCTTCTCCATATGGGGTGGGTACCGTAGAAACGCGCAAATCTATCAATATAGAAGGATTATATTTTGAAAAATCTATCCTTCCATCCTGAGGCTGGCGTCTCTCATCAATCCTCATATCACACATTATCTTTAATCTTGTTATAAGGGAGTCCTGTGCATATTTAGGAATCGCCATAACCTCTGAAAGTTCTCCATCTATTCGGTATCTCACGCGAAGAAACCCTGCGGCGGGCTCGAGATGTATGTCACTTGCCCTCTTTTTGAAAGCCTCTTCAATAATCTTATTGGCTAAAATAACAATAGGTCCGCTATCTTCTCTTATATCTTCCCTCGCCATATCTGCAGTTTCTAATTTAGGCTTGAGGCTTTCTGCTAATTGATTCAAAATGCTCTTCATCTCAAAATCATGCTTAGGCATCGAGTAGAATCTATCAACTGTTGTAAGGAGTTGTTTTAATGTTGTCATTACAACTTTTACTTCTTTTATCCTAATTCTTGCATTTCTGTATACCCGAATTAATTCATCAAGAGCCATAAAATCTCTTGGCTCAACCATTGCAACTGTAAGGATATCTCCATCATAGTAAACAGGTAAAACTTTATAATTTCTGGCATAAGCAGATTTAACATGCTTTAATAATTCATAAGGTGGGTTCTGGTAAGAATTAAGGTCTGCAAAATCAAAGCCGAGGTATTCTGCTTTTAAAGCGGTTAGTTTTTCTTCTGAGAAATCTGATTCAAGGAGAACTTGTTCGATAGTCTTTTTCTCTTTAATAGCCTTTGAATATAGTTCCTGAAGCCTTTCTTTTGTTATAAGTTTCATTTCTAATAGAAACTCTTCAAAACTTTTATCAGATGGTCTTTTTACTGTCATAGTAAATTTTTAAACCAGTCTCCTGGATTAGAAAAGATTTTCATCTTCTATTGAAGGAATGGTCTTTTTCTCGAGAGGAATAAAAAATAATACAAGCTTTTTTACTCTACCTTTTTCATCAAGATATGGAATAATCTTTACTACAAGTACCTCTAAAAGGACTATTTTCTTAAAACCATGAAGAAGCACCTCATTTACCTTCTCTTCGAGAGATGTATTAACAAAATTCGGAAATAACTCAAAAAAATTCTCTCCAACCATTGTCTCAATAGGATATCGCATACCACTCATAACCTCAAGAAATTTACTTGCCGAAATAACTCTTTTTTTTGTGTCAAGAATACAGACTCCTTCTTCAATATCATCAAGGATATATTCTTTTAGTTTCTTTTCTTCTTCTATTGCTCTATATAAAAGTGCATTACGTAATGCAATATTTAACAATGATGAAAAACGTTCCATTGTTTTGATATCAGAATCTGAAAATCCACCTTCTTTATTTAATGCCTGAAAGACCCCGATGATCTCATCTTCCATCTTTAAAGGAATAGGCATAGTAAGAACACTCCTCGTTCTATAACCACTATCTCTGTCCCATCTCTTGTCAAAACATAGTTCTCTGTCAATAGAATGTAGTTCAGACTCATTATATGCATCTTTAATATTCAAGGTCTTTTTTGTTATTGCAGAATACCCTGAGATACTGCTCTTTTTTAGAGGTAAACGTATTTCCACAAGATTATCAGTCTGTATAACTTTTGAATATAGCTCATTATTTTCCCAGTCAACCATATAGAGAGTACACCTGTCTGCATTGAGTATTAACTGAATTTCTCGAACTACCTTTGTGAGTATCTCGTCAATATCGAGAGTTGAGAAGATGGTATTCAGGATAGAAAAAAATCTATCTGTTTCTAAGGAAAGACTTTCCATCTTATATTAATTAGTTGAATTAGTTATAAAGTATCAAATAATAAAGCGTTACTTTTCAGAGTATATACCTGCTCAGATCCTCGTCCTTAACAATTTCATTTAATTTGGACCTCACGTATTCCCTGTCTATTGTCAATTTACCATTCTTTTTCTCAGGTGCTTCAAAAGATATGTCCTCAAGAAGTTTTTCAAGAACCGTGTGGAGCCTTCTTGCGCCTATATTCTCTGTCTTTTCGTTTACATATGCTGCTATATCAGCAATTTCATCAATAGCATCCTTAGTAAAATTAATTTCTACTTCCTCTGTTGAAAGTAAAGCAGTATATTGCTTAATCAATGCATTATATGGTTCTGTAAGTATCTTTAAAAATTCATCTTTCCCGAGTGGTTCAAGCTCAACCCTTATGGGAAACCTCCCTTGAAGCTCTGGAATAAGGTCAGAAGGTTTTGTCATATGGAATGCTCCAGCAGCTATAAAAAGGATATGTTCAGTTCTTACAGGACCATGTTTTGTAGCTACAGTACTGCCTTCAACAATTGGTAGAAGGTCTCTCTGAACACCTTCTCTTGAAACATCAGGACCATGAGCAGCCCCCCTGCTTGCAATCTTGTCAATCTCATCAATAAAGATGATACCTGTTTGCTCTACTCTTTCGATTGCCTCCTTTGTTACCTTGTCCATATCAATCAATTTGTTAGACTCTTCTTGCAGAAATATGTTGAATGCCTCTGGTACCTTTACCTTTTTTCTCTTTGGTTTTTCAGGTAAAAAACTTCCAAGCATCTCTTTAAGATTTATCTCAAGCTCCTCGAGACCAACATTAGAAACAACACCAAAAGGTATTATCTTTTCTCTTACCTCAATGTCAATATATCTATTATCAAGCTTTCCTTCTTTTAGCTGGATCCTCAATCGCTCTCTTGTCTCTTTGTATCTTTCTTTTTCTTCTTCATCTACTACCATGCCTTTTGTTTTTGGCTGAGGTAGAAGGGAATCAAGAATGCGTTCTTCTGCAAGCGCCCGCGCTCTTTCCTGTACCTTTTCTATATGTTCAGACTTTACCATACTTATGGAGACCTCTGTTAAGTCCCTCACCATTGACTCTACATCCCTACCTACATATCCAACCTCTGTAAATTTTGATGCTTCAACTTTAACAAATGGGGCATTAGCAAGACGTGAAAGCCTTCTTGCAATCTCCGTCTTACCCACACCTGTTGGACCAATCATTATAATATTCTTTGGGAGAACTTCATCTTTAAGTTCAGGAGAAAGTCTCTGCCTTCTCCACCTATTTCTTAATGCAATAGCAACCGCCTTTTTCGCATTATGCTGACCAACTATGTACTTATCAAGTTCTTGAACTATTTTTCTTGGTGTAAGGTTCTCCATATTTTATTAAAGCTCCTCAATCGTTATATTTTTATTTGTATATATGCATATATCCGATGTTATCAACATAGCCTTTTCTGCAATCTCTTTTGCTGAGAGTGAAGTATTTTCATAAAGAGCCCTTGCAGATGCTTGGGCATAAGGTCCACCTGAGCCGATTGCAGCCACTCCTCCCTCTGGTTCTATAACGTCCCCAGTCCCAGAGATTATAAATGTATGTTCTGAATCAGCGACAATCAGTAGTGCCTCCAGTCTCCTTAAGACCCTATCAGTCCTCCAGTCTTTTGCAAGCTCAACTGTTGCCCTTTTAATATTTCCTCTATAAGATTCGAGTTTGCCCTCAAACTTTTCGAATAGTGTAAACGCATCTGCAGTAGCCCCTGAAAAACCTGCGAGGACTTTTTCTCCAAACATCCTTCGTATCTTTTTTGCATTTTGTTTGAGGACGGTGTTACCAAATGTAACCTGACCATCTCCAGCTATAGCAACCTTTCCATCGCGCCTTACACATAAAATTGTCGTTCCTTTAAACACCTTGTATCGCTCCTCTTCGTCATTCATTAATTAGTAATCCACTAATAAAACTGGACCCCTGCATCTGCAGAAATGATGAAAAATGATGCCATAAAGTCTAATAGTGGGATTATCAGATTTATGATACATCATCATCTTTCTCTTTTGCAAAAGGATGTGCTTTATCATATACATCTATTAGATGTGTTACATCAAGGTGTGTATATTTTTGTGTTGTAGAAAGAGATGAATGACCAAGAAGCTCCTGTATTACTCTAAGGTCAGCACCACTCTGTAAAAGATGAGTTGCAAATGTATGTCTTAGTGAATGAGGTCCTATCTTACCACTTATTCCAGTAATCCTTGCATATTTAACTACAATTCGCCTTACTCCCCTTTCATTTAATCTTTTTCCTCTCCTGTTGAGGAACAAAAAGCTTTCATTACTTTTAAGCGTTACCCTTTCAGCTAAACAAGATTTAATTGCATCTATAGCTTTAGAACCAATTGGAACAATCCTCTCTTTCCTTCCTTTTCCTCTCACCTTTAAAAACCCATCTCTTATATTAATGTCATCTATAAAGAGACCTGATATCTCACTTACTCTTAATCCGCTGGAATAAAGAAGTTCAAGTATTGCTCTGTCCCTTGCATTTATAAATCCGGGTCCAGATGGTCTTTCAACAAGGTTGAAGACATCGTCAACAGAAAGGAACCTTGGTAGAAGTTTCGGTAGTTTTGGATTAGAAATAAATTTTGCAGGATTTGTCCTTGTATAACCCTCTCTATAAAGAAATCTATAAAATGACCTTACACATGCAAGCCTCCTTGAAGCAGTAGTTTTATTAAGACCTCTCTTAATCTGTTCTGCAATAAAACCACGAATGTCTGCTATTTCTATATCCTCAAGGTTTGCCTTAATGAATCTGATAAACTCTTCAAGGTCTTTTTTATAAGCACGGAGGGTATGTGGTGATACAGCCTTTTCAACCTTTAAATATCTCAGAAATTTATCAATATAGTCTTTCATTATGGATGTATTTTACACGATGTTGAGACAATTGTCTTTGCCATTTATCTCAACCTTTACAGATATTAAAAAATTCAGAATCAAGATACATTACTCTAAGAAATTTTTAAATATAGCTGGACGCTTTAGAAACACAATGACGACACCTTATAAAATTAATCCATATCCTTTTTCACAGAAAGGATATATGAGCGTAATTTAGATATCATACTTTAACAGAAAGGGGCCTGCCATATAATTATCCTGTCGATTCATTGTGTTTATGAGGTATCCAGTCATATTATATGTTTTGGACAAGTCAGAAAAGGTTAAAGAAAACAATGCATATTTTTTAAAAATCTGTTAAGATTTTTCGAATGATGAGAAATATTCTCTATTATTAAAATTAAAGAGGAGGTGTTGATGTGTTAGCTGTTCTAATTATCCTTGGAATTATCTTAGGTACTACTGTTGCTGCAATTGCAATTTACAATAAACTAATCCGTCTCAGAAATACAGTGAGGTCTTCTTGGTCAGATATTGATGTTCAGTGTAAAAAAAGATATGACCTTGTACCCAACCTTATAGAGACAGTCAAAGGCTATGCCTCCCATGAAAGAAACCTTTTTGAAAAGGTTACAGAAGCAAGAACCTTAGCAATGCGTGCATCATCTCCCTCTGATAAGGCAAAAGCAGAGAATATACTCTCAGATACTTTAAAGACACTCTTCGCTGTTGCAGAGGCATATCCTGACCTTAAGGCAAGCAGTAATTTCTTACAGCTTCAGACACAGCTCAAAGAACTGGAAGATAATATTGAAAATGCAAGGAGATATTATAATGCTGTTGTTCGTGATTACAACATCCTTATAGAATCTTTTCCCTCAAATATCATTGCATTATCTTTTAATTTCAAGCAGGAAGAATTTTTTGAACTCGAAACCCCTGAAGTCGAAAGAAAACCTGTAAAAGTAAGCTTTTCTTGATACTGTAACAATGCGTGATAAAGTAAATGAGGTAAGAAGACAAAACACAAATAATTCATTTTGCATTATGCTATTTGTGTTTTACATTATTTTATTTCTAATAACTTTATCTTCTACACCTGTTTTTGCACAATTCTTCACTATAAATGAATTCCATTCAGATATTGTTATAAAAGAAGATTCTTCTTTTATAGTAAAAGAAACGATAAAAGTGGAATTTCATCGTAAAAGACATGGTATTTACAGAGAGTTACCATTTAGATATATAGATGAATTCTTTAAAACCACAAGGACTCCTATAAAGGTGTTGTCTGTAACTGATGAAGCAGGTAAAAGATGGAAATATCGAGTTAGAAAAACAGGTAATGTAATCAATATAAGGATAGGAGACCCTGATATTTATGTCACAGGTAATCAGACATATGTAATTACCTACAAAGTTGAAAATGCACTCCTCTTTTTTAAAGACCATGATGAGCTTTACTGGAATGTCACAGGCAATTACTGGCAGGCTCCTATAAAAAGGGCATCAGCAGATATAACTCTGAATATAAAAAATAAGAGTGATAAATTGTGGGCTGCATGCTTTACAGGACCTTACGGTTCAATGATGTCAAATTGCATTTTCAGGACCTTTGATAACAGTGCTGAATTTTATACCAGGAAAAATCTTAACATACATGAGGGGTTTACGATTGCTTTAGGATGGAACAAAGGACTTATTAAACCTCCCTCTTCTGTTCAAAAATTTTTATGGACAATTGATTTAGAGGAGAACTGGTTATTTTTAATTCCCCTTTTTTCTTTCTTTTTCATGTTTACTTTATGGTACAAGAAAGGGAGAGACCCATGGGTTAGAGAGGCTATTACTGTTATGTATGAACCTCCAAAATGTAATAATAAAGTTCTATCACCTGCAGAAACAGGCGTTCTCATTGATGAAAGATTTGATTCACGAGACCTCACATCAAGTATTGTTGGTCTGGCTGTAAAGGGATATATAAAGATTGAGGAAAAGAAAAAAGAGGGTCTGATATTTGACACTACTGATTACTACCTTACAAAGGTTAAGGATCCTGATGATAGTTTGAATATCTTTGAACAGAACCTCATGTCTGACCTTTTTTCAGGTTCAACACATAGTATATTTATTTCAGAGTTGGAAAATGAATTCTATAAAAATTTACCCTCTTTAAAAGATACTCTATATAGAGAGCTTGTAAATAAAAAGTACTTTCTTAATAATCCTGAAAAAGTAAGAAATTTTTATATAATTATATCTGTTTTCATTTTAATCATAATTGTTTTTTTAGCAATATTAACTTCTTCAGTCCCTTGGAAAAATCTTTTTGTTGGTGTAATAACAGCTCTACCAATCATTTTTTTCGGAAGAATAATGCCTGCTAAAACGAGGAGAGGGGCATTAGCATATATGGATATCCTGGGTTTTAAGGAATTTTTAAGCCGTGCAGAAAAAGATAAACTTGAGAGAATGGGAGATAAGAATCTCTTTTCAAAATTTCTACCTTATGCAATCGCCTTTGGAGTAGAAAAGAAATGGGCAAAAGCATTCGATGGAATTTATCAAGATTATCCGAACTGGTATGTCACAGCAACGGCGTTCAGAACTTTCAATCCACATACCTTTTCCAGCTCAATTAATTCTCTAACCTCGAGTATTGGATCTGCAACTTTTTCATCTCCAAGAGGTAGTGGTGTCAGCGGTGGAGGCGGATTTTCAGGTGGTGGTAGCGGTGGTGGTGGTGGAGGAAGCTGGTAATAAACTGTGATGCGAAACTTAATTTAAGTCTTCTTTATCCTTGTAGTCCAAATCCCCGCAATACTTTTTCAGAAACTCTTCCCTGCTCATTTCATGACCCGAGCAAAAACCTGAAGAATCCATACTATTACATCCTACCGTCCTGTATTTTCCATTTATTCTTATTGTCTGGGAATGGAACATCAAGCCCCCTTTTCTGCCTTCAGAATTTACATAACGAATATGGGGTAAAATAATTGTGCTTCCTATACAATATTTTTTCATATTCTATCTATTTTTGACCTCCTCGTTATTTTTTAAAATTTTATTTTTAAAGGTATTAAACTTAATTTATAATTATTTTAATATAATTATTATATCTTTTCAAGGTATTGCATGCATTAAAGTTTTACTTTATTAAAACTCCTGCAGTAGAACTTTTATCCACTGCAGGAGATTAAAAATTTTACCCTCCACAGCATATACGTATTATTTTCTTCTTCCCGCTTGGAGTAAGAGCCATAACAACTTCTACTTTGTTACCACAAAATCTGCAATGCTGGACTCTGTTTTTAACATCTGCTCTTGCCATAACATTTGTCTTTGATTTCCCTTTCTCTGCCACGTTTTACCTCCTTTCATCAATTATTTTTGAATTTTTAAAAAAGTTTACTCATCAAAATATTCGTAACCCGCTTTAGACAACCTGTTTCTTTAAAATAGTTCTCTAATTATTTCGCCTATAGATTAATTAGGCTAAGAACTAAACAGAAATTCAAAAGCTTAATAGCATAAACTAAAATTAATTAAAAAATCAACCGAATATAAGTAGTTAAGTAGGCAAAACGTTAGGGGGTCTATCTTTACCTATCCATTTACGACCTTGGGTGAAATTGAGATGGAATTTTTTTTCATATTTGTGTATAATGTTTTACCCCCTCTTTAAATGAGCATAGTGCCGTTAAGGTGGTGAAGAATCTTAAAATTTTATTAAGATGAAGAAATATTTTGATATTATATCCTTAAGCCCCCAAGGAATAAAGGTAATAATACCTTAATCTCTGATTATTTAATTTCATAATTTCAATATAAATATAAAATTTAAAAAGATGCTTATAACAAAACATGTAAGAAAAATATTTACAATTATTTTTGTTATTTTCATCTCTATATTACTCGGATATACATTGAGAATGCATCATGAGGAAAGTATAAGATCTATTAACCAATCACAGGCTGAAAAGGATTTGGCAACACTTGAGGAAGAGTTTTATTCAGCAATGAAAAAACCTCGATCATTTTTTATATTTAACGGAATGTTTGAAGTATATCCAGCCAAAAAAAATGATAGAGTCTTTTTTTATAGAAAAGCTGACAATTCCTCAACTGATAATATCCAGGTTACAAAAAATACTGCCGATAAGGAAATATATAACAAAGATGAACAATCAGTTGTTGTTAGTGATGATCCTTCTCTAAATGACTTTCAACAATAATATATTTCTAATCTTGTTACTATCAATTAAATTAAATATGTGGGAAAAATCTTGGTGTCCTTTTTATATAAAGTCTGTATTCCTCACCGAAACGATTTAAAAGCTCTTTTTCTTCAAGGGGAATAATAATAAAATGTATTAATAAAATATCAACTACAGTAATCATACCAACTGCCAACACCTCTGTTATAAAAAATATCCCTGTAAACATCAGCGAGTGAGCAAAATAAGTTGGGTGCCTCATAAAAGAGAAAGGTCCTTCTGTTACAAGCTTTCCCCTTGCCTTGATAGATACTTCTGGTAAGCCAACTAATCCCCATAGTCCAAGTAATTTAGCTGTCCAGAAATGAAGTATTACTCCCAAAACAAGAATAATTATGCCGATTATATTCAATATATAAAGGAGCTCTATCCTGAATGATAGTAGCAAATCTCTTTTTGCATAAAGAAAGTATGCTAATGGTAACCATGTAAAGAAAGTTATCAAATAAATTAAAAAACCAATTTTTTTTAATTATCTTTGATAGACCGTGAACTGGAATCCAGAAAAGGGGTATGATAGGCCAGAGGACTATTGTGATAATCGCAATAAAATCAGTCACTCTTGTTAGTAGAAATCCTAAATAATATGTAATTTTTGGTTGGTTAAAGGTAACTACATTTTCTTTTTTGTTATCTCTTCAACTTCTTTTCTACCTTCTTCTAACTCTTCTACCTGTTCTTTATCTAACCTTAATAACATAGTCTGAAATTCACCAACATGGGTTTTTTCTTCCTTTGCCACATCAAGCAAAACTTTCTTTATATCTTCCTCTTGAGCCAGGACTGCCATTTGTTCATACAGGTTGATCGCGTCCAGCTCAGCTATTATTGCTGCCCTTAAGATTTCTTTGTCCAATTCTTCTTTTTTTACTTTCTCAAAATTTAAAGGTATTTGTGATAACATAATAAACCTCCATCAATTTTAAAAGATTGTAACATATATCATACTTTACCATTACAACGACTATGTAAAAATAAAGTTCAAACTTTAGTCTTTAGTTTCAAAATTCCTGCAGTTGATGAGGTAGAATAAAAGCTTCTTCTGCAGAATATTGTATGTCCCTTACCATGTCATATTCTGGAATGTAACCATCAAGATTGAATTTTACTTTTTCAATAGCTTCATCCTCATTTTTTGCAGAAACCTGATATGTATAACAAGTAGTAACTATCTCATGAATGAGAAAATTCTTCATTTACCCTCCCCTTCCCTGTATGGGAAATCATAAATATTTTTTGTCATTTTAAACTCTATGATTTAATAAAAATATCAGTATAAATCTGATTTTTTTGTAGGATTTTTGATAATTTATGAGTAGGAAATTTTCCTACAAAAAGTATCTTCAAAGTTAAAAATGCGAATTTTAAACTAACTTTCTTTGAAAATAATATTTTATTCTGTAAAAGCCATGTAGTCTTTTTTGTAATTTACTATAATAGAGATTATCAATTTTCTATTATTTATTTATCCCGTAATAGAAATCACACTTAAAACTGATAGAATGATGCAAAAATTAAACATAAATAACCTGTGAAAAGAAGATTCTTATTTGAAAAATCAATCCTTTTTAAAATATTAGATATTTTCTAAATAAGGAGGTCAGTAATGAAGCACATAGTTATATTTTTATTTCTTTTTTTATTTTTAAACTCATGTACTGTGGTGGAGAAAGAGAGTAAGATAGGACCACCACCTTGGGCTCCAGCCCATGGATACAGAGCAAAACATATCTATTATTATTATCCATCTACTTATGTATATTTTGATATTGATAGAAAGGTCTACTTCTTTATGGAAGGAGGAATTTGGAAAACTTCACCAGTTCTGCCTCCTGTCGTAATTGTTGATCCCGATGAACATGTAGTTATTGAACTTGATACTGACAAGCCTTACCATCATTTCAAACAACATCAAAAGAAGTATCCACCCGAAAAACATAAAAAATAATCATCTCTCCATATCATTAAGTTCATACTTAAAATTGCATTAAATATCTAAAATTTTCTGGTCTTGTTAGTTGTATAATTAGCATATGCTATAATGTTCTATACTTAAAAAAATACTCATAAGATAGAGATTTTAACAATACAGCAATTATTATTATGGCACAAGGGATCGGTTTTTCTATACCTTCAAATACTGCAAAATGGGTAGTATCACAATTGCTAACTTATGGACGTGTGAGAAGAGGATTTCTGGGTATTACTGCACAACAGAGGCCCCTTGATCGCAGATTAGTTCGATTTCATAATCTTAAAAAGGAATTTGCTGTTGAGGTTCTTTCTGTAGAGTATGATAGTCCTGCTGAGCTCGGAGGAGTTAAAATAGGTGATCTTATCATCGCTATCAACGGCCATGAAGTATCAAATGTAGATCATATTCATCGGTTCCTTTCTGAGTGGCCCATAGGTCAACCAGTGAAACTCACAGTGATCCGAGGGAAAAATCGTTTAGAGATGAATATTACACCAGTTGAAGCAAGAAAATAATATCAAAATAGTCATTAACATTTAAAACCTACATTAATTAAATTGAAAGAATTTTTATTTTTAATGAAGTCCGTTTTATTGTTTTTACTTAGCTCTCTTTTCTTATTGAAAACGCTTTACTCAGAAGATAAAATTCTTCAATCCAGTGAAGTTATAGTAATTTTTGAAGAGCACCAGGAAGTTGCCGCAAAAGAGATTGCAAAGATATATCCATCTATTAAATCTGAACTTGGTGAAACCCTTAAATGGAGAATAGATTTTAAGCCCACCGTGCTTCTGGATAAAGGTGGAAAAACCATAAAAAGGAATACAGGAACTAATATGTTTGTTGGATATGCAATGCCCAATAGAAACCTCATTGTGCTTGATACCTCAAGGGTTTATGCTAAACCTTTTTCACTAAAGTCCACATTAAAACATGAATTGTGCCATCTTCTTATTAACCGAAACATTGAAAATCCACCAAGATGGATTGATGAAGGTGTTTGTCAGTGGATAAGTGGAGGCATTGACGAGTTATTAAGGGAAGATAGCAAAAAAATACTTCAAGAGGCTATCATTTCTAACAACCTTTTGAGCATAAGAGAACTCATCAATTTTCCTCAAGAAAAAACTGTTCTTGCTTATGAGGAAAGTAAAAGTATAGTTGAGTATATTGAAAGAGAGTTTGGCAAAGAGGGACTCCTTCAGATTCTTGCATATTTGAAAGAAGGGTACTCAATTGATGACTCTCTGCAAAAAGGAATTTTAAATACAACCTTAGAACTCGAGGAGAAATGGTTAAAGAATGTCAAGAAAAAGAAAGGATGGTTACCATATCTCAGTAATAACTTATATGGAATTCTCTTTTTCTTTGCTGCTTTGATTACAGTATATGGCTTTATGAGAATGTTGAAGAAGAAAAAAGAACAATTAGATGAACCTTTAGATGTTGATTTAGATGGAAAGAATTGATACTTGTCAGAAAAACTCTTACAAAAAAATCAGAATTATACCTATACCCTTCTTTAATTTCTGGATTTATTATTAATTAAACTAAATCAATTTTAAAGATAACAGAAAAGGAGGTCATCATATGGGTGAGATCAAATGGGAAAGAGATTTTAAAGAAGCAATAGAAAAAGCGAGGAAATCTGGCAAATTAGTCTATCATGATTTCTGGTTTGATGGTTGAGCTGGTTGTGCTGCTATGAATGCGGGTCCGTATTCAGATGAGAATTTTCAGAAATATATTGAAGAAGAATTTATTCCTCTTAAAAGCCAGTGCTTCTGGGATAAACGAACAGAACTCATGAAACAGCTTGATATAGTATGGACTCCTACACTTCTGATACATGATTCAGACGGAAAAGAACATTACAGGCTTGTAGGTTACGTCCCAACAGATGATTTACTTGCACATCTTAAATTTGGCAAAGGTAAATTATTTTTAAATATGCATCGCTATAGTGAGGCTATAGCACAGTTTAAGACTGTTGTTGAACAACACCCGAATGCTGGTGTAACCCCTGAGGCAGTTTTTCACCTCGGGGTGGCAGAGTACTTCAAAACTCATGACCCTAAAGCTTTACGCAGAGCATACGATACATTGATATCAAAGTATCCCCAGAGTGAATGGTCTCGCAGGGCTAAGTCTTATTCAGAGATTCCACTTAATTAACCATCACTCTCATCAGCAAAATGAGATATGAAAAAGATAAGAGAAACGAGTAGGTTGTTAATACCACTTGTTTCTGTTTTTCGGCACATACCAGTGTATAAAGTCATACCAGATGCCAAGTGGTGCTTTCTCTACACCTTTAAATCTCATGTGTAATACAGGAAGGGAATCTGGTACAAATAGGAAGGTACAGGGCTGCTCTTCTGCAAGGATTTCGTGTATCCTATAATATATTTTTTTCCTTTTTTCAATATTAAAACTTCTTCTTCCCTCAATAAGTAGCCTATCCACTTCTTCATTTTTATATGAAATAAAATTAAATTCACCCTCTTTAGTCTTTGATGAATGCCAGATATCATATATATCAGGGTCCCTTGAAAGCCCCCAGCCCATGATAACTGCCTCAAACCTCTTTTTATCAATGAATTCATGAAGCATAGCCTGCCATTCAAGAACCCTAATTTTCATCTCAATTCCCACCTTTTTGAGGTTCTCCTTCAGAATTTGGGCGGTCTTTAATCTCGCTTCATTACCCTGGTTTACAAGGACAGTAAAAATAAAAGGTTTACCATCCTTTTCAAGAACTCCATCTTTCCCAATCTTCCAACCTGCCTCTTCAAATAACTTCGTTGCTTTCTTAGGGTTATATTCAAGGTCTTTTACATTCGGATTATATGCCCATGATTCAGGAGGAAATGGTCCTGTGCATGGAGTCCCATACCCAAGAAGAACCCCTTCAATAATATCTTTCTTGTTAATTGAGTGTGCGATAGCCTGCCTGACTTTTTTATCAGAAAATTTAGGATCAAGGAGATTATAGCCTAAATAAGTATATCCAAAGGCAGGATACCTGAAATTCTGAAAGTATTTCTTGAAAAACTTTGTATTCGCCTGGAGTTTAAACTGCGGAGGTGTAAGTCCCATAAAATCTATTCCTCCAAACTTTAGTTCAAGAAACATAGTAGCATTATCAGGAATTATCCTTGCAACATATCTATCAATATTTGGCCTTCCTTCAAAATAATTATCAAATGCCTCAAGAACAATCTTCTGACCCGTAACCCATTCTTTCAATTTGTATGGACCAGTTCCAACTGGATTTCTGCAGAAATATTCAGAGCTTATGTCCTTTTTATAAAGTATATGTTTAGGTATTATTCCCATTCCCCAAGACTCAAGGGCTGGTGCATAAGGTTCCTTATAAACTACTTTAACGGTATATTTGTCTAAAATCTCAACCCTGTTTACAGGGCCATAATTACTGCTGTAAGGTGTTGGAACATTTGGATTTATTACTGTCTCATAAGTAAAAAGTACGTCTTCAGCAGTGAAATCTTCCCCATCATGCCATTTAACACCTTTTCTAAGGTGAAATATTATCTGAAGACCGTCAGGGGAAATCTCCCAAGACTCAGCAAGGTCTGGAACTACTTTAATATTTTTATCATACTTTGTAAGCCCATTAAATATTAGGCTACTTATATCACCTGAGGAACTATCTGATGCAAGTAAAGGAAGTAGTCTCTTGGCATCAGCAAGAAAACCAACTGTTATTATATTTGGATACTTAATCTTAGGTTCATGAGAGCAAGAAATTAAAAAGATTATCAATGTGAACAGATATAGTATTTTTATCATTAAATTAACGCGCATGATTTATAAGTCTTTCTGATTCTTCTTCATTTCGCCGGAGTTCCCTTGAGAAAGGTTGGATAAATTATTTCAGGCTTGATTATATTTTTACTCAACCATTTTATTTTGTAGAAGGCTGTTGTGCAGGTTGCTTCGGAATTTGAGATTGAGTAGGAGACTGAAAAGGTCCCGGGGCTACTGGAACTGATTTCCCCTCTTTAGACACAGGAGTCTCTTTAACAATGGAACCCTTTTTGGCAGTAACTACAGCCAATGTAAGTGATGTAATCATAAAAAGAATTGCTGCAATAGTAGTCAATTTGCTTAAAAATGTTGCTGCACCTCGGCTTCCGAAAAGTGTCTGGCTTGAGCCACCAAAGGCCGCCCCAAGCTCTGCGCCTTTTCCACCCTGAAGGAGTACTATAGCGATAAGAAAAAAACTTACAACAATATGAATTATAATTATAAAAGTTATCATTTTCCCTCCGCTTTAAAGTCTATTAAACCTTACTATCCTTACAAAACTTTCAACTTTCAGGCTTGCACCTCCAACAAGTACACCATCAAGGTCTTTACAAGCCATAAGAGAATCTATATTATCAGGGGTTACGCTGCCACCATATATTATACATATACTGTCAGCTTTCTTACCATAATTTAGACGAAGCCTTTCTCTTATAAATTCATGTGCTTCTTGTGCCTGTTCAGGAGTTGCTGTTCTGCCAGTTCCTATAGCCCATATAGGTTCATAAGCGATAACAATTCCTTCATAGTCAGTCTCGGATAATCCTTTATCAACCCCTTTCTCAAGAACACTAAAAGTTTTTCCCGTCTCCCTCTCCTCAAGATCTTCTCCAACACATAGAATAACCCCGAGTCCAGCCTTCTTTGCTGCCCGAACCTTTCTGTTCACTATTTCATCTGTCTCATGAAAATACTGTCTCCTTTCAGAATGTCCGACTATTACATATTTACACCCGATATCTATAAGCATAAGAGGTGAAACTTCACCTGTATATGCACCTTTTTCTTCATAGAATACATTCTGTGCAGCAAGTTTTATATTGGTATTACTCAGTTCTTCTGCTGCTACAGCAAGAGAAGTAAAAGGAGGTGCTATTACGATATCAACATCCTTTACTTCTTTAACTTCAGGTATAAAGGCAGATAAAAAATCCTGTGTCTCAGATACAGTTTTGTTCATCTTCCAGTTTGCTGCTATAAAAGGTCTTCGCATGCCGATAATTTAGTTTATATGGGATTTTATGTCAAGGTGAGAAGTGATTTGTCAAGCCAAAGTAGAAATGTCCTATTCTTAATAAAGTAGAAATGTCCCAATATCCTCATACTCATGAATCTTTTTGTTCTTCCGTATAGCCTTTTACATCAACCGTTACAATCTTCTGAACGAAGAACCTGTCATAAACGAAGATAGAGACGAAAGACATCAGAAGGCTTATTAACAAAGTTAGAAGCCAATTAAAGTGTCTTTCTTGTTTCCCTGTCGCCTCTGACATAGATATCCTTTTTTAAATGTAATACTTATTTGACTTCTCTCACCTTGAAGGAATTGATGCTGTATACTTGAGAAATAGGAGTAAGTTGAAAGCACATCCGCTTTATGCTGGTGGGTTTCTATTTCGTTGAGGCAAATTCTCTGTTATAATGTTAAATAAATACCAAG
Source organism: Nitrospirota bacterium (assembly GCA_013388605.1). Classification (GTDB taxonomy): domain Bacteria; phylum Nitrospirota; class Thermodesulfovibrionia; order Thermodesulfovibrionales; family SM23-35; genus JACAEY01. The sequence goes on from JACAEY010000099.1 coordinate 17,548, forward strand.
AAATGGAGGAAATATGAATCCGCGTATTGTATCCGATCCTAATATCTGTGGTGGCGAGCCCTCTATAAAAGGGACACGTATTCCTGTTCACATAATCCTTAGCCATCTTGCAGCAGGAGAGGATTACGAGACAATACTTAAACATTTCCCAAGGCTGACTAAGGAAGACATTCTCGCATGCCTTGAATATGCATCTTTCCTTGCCACAGAAAAGATTGCAGCTGTATGAAAATTGTTGTGGATGAAAGTGTCAGTTAAAGAAAATGACGCCTTAAGTAAGTAGTGGATCAATGTCATCATCGAGGTAAAGCTTAATCTTTTGTGCCACGGACAGTTTCTTCTGTGTTTTCCAAAATGTCCTGTTCTATTTCAACACGGTTGTCAGAATAATAGGCAAGTGCATCATAAATGTGGGAGGGGGCAGAGCCTA
>JACAEY010000100.1 GCA_013388605.1 Nitrospirota bacterium
AAGATATCATACTTTAACAGAAAGGGGTCTGCCATACAATTATCCTGTCGGTTCATTGTGTTTATGAGGTATCCAGCCATAGTGTGTCTCTTATTTTGGTCAATTCTTATATAAGATATCGTCTTTATTATTCTGGATATGAATGATTTCTTTATTATTTAATAATGAAAATTGGCTTTCAGGTAATTTAAAGCCTCATAATTTGTAAGGTCAAGATGGATTGGAGTAATTGAGACATAACCCTCCTTCACTGACTTAATATCTGTGTCATCGTCATGTTCTATATTCATCTGTGTCCCTCCAATCCAGTAATGTCTCTTTCCTTTCGGGTCATGTATCTCTTTGATAGAGTTGCTGTAAACCATCTTTCCCTGGTGTGTAAACCTTATCCCCTTAATCTTACTTTTGTCAATATTCGGAACATTAATATTCAGTAGTGTATCAGGTGGAAGAGACTTATCAAGGATGAACCTTGCAATCTTTATAGCAAAAGAGGATGCTGTTTCAAAATGGACTGGTTGAGCCTCCTCTCCTGTAACAAGAGAGATGGCAAAAGAGGGTATCCCCATTATTGTGCCCTCAATCGCCCCTGAGACCGTTCCAGAGTAAGTAATATCACCGCCGAGGTTACCCCCTCTGTTTATACCTGATGCAACGAGAGCTGGTCTATCAGGCAAAAGTTTATTAATAGCAAGGATTACACAGTCTGTTGGAGTGCCATCTATGCTATAGACATCTTCTCTCAGTCTTTCGACCTTGAGTGGTCTATGCAGTGTAAGTGAATGGCTGACAGCACTTCTTTCCCTGTCAGGTGCAACAATATATATATCACCAACTTCCCTCATTGCTGTGGAAAGGGCTATAATTCCCGGTGAGTGGATTCCATCATCATTTGTAATAAGTATAAGAGGCATAATTAATATTTTACCTGAGAAAAATATTTGCTTTTTATTTATCCCTGTTGCCTTTTACATTATATTTTATGCAATATATTAAAGCATTTAAACCTTCCATTTAAAAGTAAACATATGTGTGGCGAACTTACCTATAAGAGGTCAGGTGTTGATATAGATGAAGGTGAGAGATTTGTAAGGCTAATCTCTCCGCTTGCAAAAAGGACTTTCAGGAAGGAAGTCCTGACAGAGATCGGTCTTTTCAGTGGTATGTTCAGGCTTGACCTTACAAGATATAAGGAGCCTGTTCTTGTGAGTGGAACGGATGGGGTAGGGACAAAGCTTAAGATTGCCTTTATGATGGATAAACATGACACTGTTGGTATTGACCTTGTTGCCATGTGTGTTAACGATATTCTCACCGCAGGTGCAGAGCCTTTATTCTTTCTTGACTATCTTGCAACCTCAAAACTAAATGCTGATAAGGCTTCAAGCATAATTGAAGGTATAGTCAGGGGATGCGAAGAGGCCGGATGTTCACTTATTGGTGGCGAGACCGCTGAGATGCCGGGTTTTTATCAAGAGGGTGAATATGATATATCAGGGTTCTCTGTTGGAGTGGTTGAAAGAGAAAAGATAATAGATGGCTCAAAAATAAAGGAAGGAGACGTTATCATCGGAATTGCATCAAACGGTCTGCACAGTAATGGATATTCGCTTGTTAGAAAACTATTCTTTGACATTAAAAAGATGAAGTTAGAGACATATATCCCTGAACTCGGAGTAACACTTGGAGAAGAACTGCTGAAACCCACAAGGATATATACAAAGGCATTCATGACTTTAAAAGATAAAGTTGAAATAAAAGGTATGGCACATATTACAGGAGGGGGTATCCCTTTAAACCTTTTGAGGATATTGCCTGAGGGATCCTGTGCAAACATCAAGAAAGGTTCATGGCAAGTGCCAGGAATCTTCAGACTGATAGAAGAGACCGGGTCAGCCTCAGGCGGAATTTCTGAAGAGGAAATGAGAAGGACTTTTAATATGGGGATAGGCTATATTATTGTCATCTCTGAAAAAGAATCAGAAGGTTCAATCTCTTTATTAAATAATACAGGTTATAAGACGTATATCATCGGTAATATTGAATCCGTATCAGATAAGGAAAACAAAAGTGTCATATTTACATAAAGCAGAAAGAAATAATGATAATCATGAAGCAAAGAAAAAAATCCTTATCCTTTGTGCTCATTATCCTTATTCTACTGATACATCATTCGGATACCATGTCTTCAAAGAGCTTGAAAAGTTAGAACTTCCTGATTATGTTGAATTACTCGATGTAGGTGAGTTTGCATCACTTGTTCCTCACATCATTGAAGGTAAAGATAAGATGATCGTTATAGATGTTTACCGAACAAATGATGAACCCGGAACAATAGTCCGTCTGAAACCAGAGAAGATACCGATTCACTGGGATGACCCTACAGACGTTGCAAAATACCACCTCCTTGAAACAATCCAAGACTTCACTCTTGAGGGGATATGTCCTGAAACCATATTAATCGGGGTAGTTCCTAAAGATATCAAAACAACTGGAACAGAGCCAACCCCTGAAATAAAAAGCAAAATCAAGGAGGTAATAGATTTGGTTATAAAGGAGATTAAGACTTAAAATCTATAGCTTAAACCAATCTCCACACCATGGGCTTCAAAATTATAAAAGTTATAATTTGAGTCCCATTTCTGATATTTGTAAAGAAGGTCTACAAATAACCTCTGGATAGGAGACCATTCCAATCCCCCTCTGAACTCATCAATGT
>JACAEY010000090.1 GCA_013388605.1 Nitrospirota bacterium
GATATACCATATATAACCCCAAAGTTTACTGTCTTTGCAATTCTTCTCAATTCTGAATTCACCTTTTCTAATGGAATATTAAAAATTTCTGATGCAGTCCTCGTATGTATATCAATATCTTTTCTAAATGCATCGAGAAGCCCTTCATCCTGACTCAGATGTGCAAGGATTCTTAATTCAATCTGGGAATAATCAGCAGAAAGCAGAACATTATCATCCTGAGCAATAAATGCTTCTCTGATTTGCTTTCCCCACTCTCCTTTTATAGGAATATTCTGTAGATTAGGATCACTACTGCTCAACCTTCCTGTTGCTGTCGATGTTTGGTTAAAAGAGGTATGAATCCTTCCTGTTAAAGGATTAACTAAAAGCGGAAGAGCATCTACATATGTTGTTTTTAGTTTACTCAGACTCCTGTAGTTGAGTATCTCCCTTGGAAGTTCATGAGACTCTGCGAGTTCTTCAAGTACACTAATTTCTGTTGAGAAACCTGTCTTTGTCTTTTTTTTGGGAATGAAACCGAGGTTATGAAAAAGGACTCTGCTTAGCTGTTTTGGAGAGTTTATATTAAATTTTTCTCCAGCAAGAAAGTATATCCTTTTCTGAATCCCTTCAAGTTGTCTCTCAAGCTCCTTCGAGATTTCATTCATCTTTTCTATATCTATTCCCACCCCTGCTTTTTCCATATCAACGAGAACATGTATAAGAGGCATCTCCAGTTCAAAATAAATCTTTTCAAGCTCTTCTTCTTTAAGTCTCTTGAAAAGGGCTTCTTTTAATTCCTTAATAAGGGCTAAATTATCCGCAGCATATGATGCTGCCTCTTCCAACGGAACCTCTGAAAAAGACTCTCTTTTTCCAACTACCTCTGAGAAGGTCTTTTTTCTGATCCCTGCATATTCAAGTGCAATATCCTCAGGATTGTATACACTCCTGTTTGGATTAAGAAGGTAAGACGCTACCATTATGTCAAGCAATTCACCTTCCATACTTATACCTTCTTTTTTAAGGACAACCGTATCATATTTTAGATTGTGTCCCACTTTTGGAATATCTTTGTCCGTTAAAATTGGAGATATCAGTTCAAAGAGTGCTTCCTTATTAATCAAAGGAGTCATTCCTGAATATCTGTGAGATATGGGTATGTAAATGTAACCGTCCATGTTAGTAAGGAATGCTACCCCAACAATGGTATCTTTCATCGCATTTTTGCCTGTGGAGGAAGCACCCCCATATTCGGTCTCGATTTTGAAATAAAAACCTTCTTCCTTGATTAAAGTGAGTTTTATTGATGAGATGATTTCCCTCAGCCTTTCTATAGATGATACAATCTCATATTCTATTTTTTTTGATTCAGAGGGAATGAGCTTCATAAGGCTGGTAAATTCAAACTCCCTGAAAAGTGAAAGAAGTAATGTCCAATCAGGCTCTTTTAATATGAGCTCTTCTTTATTTATTTCAAGAGTCACTGATGTATCAATAGTCGCGAGCTCCCGACTCATTTTAATAATATCAGCGTTTTCAAAAATCAGCATTCTCAGTTTGTCCTTCTTTATCAAATCTATATTCTTGAGCAGTTCATCAAGGCTTTTAACATTCCTAAGCAGTTCCCTTGCTGTTTTTTCACCTATACCTATTACTCCAGGAATATTATCGACTGCATCTCCTGTTAAAGCCATAAATTCCGGTATTCTTTTTGGTTCAATACCGAATTTTTCTATTATGTAATCCTCTCCAAGAATTTTGTCTTTCATCGGGTCATATATCTTTATTCCTCTATCAATAAGCTGTAGCATATCTTTATCTGCAGTAACAATATATATTTCTATCCCTTCTGAGCAAAGCATTTTTGAAAGAGTTCCAATGATATCATCAGCCTCATATCCTGGTTTCTCAAAGACCTTTATGTTAAAAGCAGAAATCATCCTCCTTATATGTGGCATCTGTTCAACAAGCCCTTTAGGTGTTTCAGGTCTATGTGCTTTGTATTCCTCAAATAACTTATGTCTTTTTGTGGGAACAGGAGAATCAAACGATACAGCAATACCGTCAGGTTTTTTATCTTTGATTATTTTGAGCAACATATTGGTAAAACCATAGATAGCATTGGTAGGGACTCCATTAGAAGTTGAAAGCTCTTTTATAGCATAGTAAGCCCTATAGGCATATGAGTTTCCATCAATAAGGTAAATCTTCATGTTTGACAAAGTATCACCGTTATTTTACAGTAAAATATAGAGAAAAAAACTATTATTGAAAAAAGTTAGATTAAATTGAGGCAAAAAATTGGTTCAGACAGTAGAAGATATAAGCTCAACTAAAAAACGAATAAAGATAGAGATACAGCCAGATATAATTGAAAAGGAGATTGTGGATTATCTCGACAAGCTCAGACAGAAGACCAAGATCCCGGGGTTCAGAGAAGGAAAAGCCCCTTTACATTTGATTCAAAGACGTTTCGGTAAGAGTATAGAGGCAGAGGTTTTAGAAAAGATTATTCCTGAGTTCTATGCAAAGGCACTAAAAGAAGCAGATCTTACACCTGTCACAATGCCTGTTTTTGAAAATAAATTAGAATATAAAAGGAATAATCCTCTTAATATTTCATTAACAGTTGAGGTAATGCCAAAGATCGAAAATCTTGATTATTCAGATCTAAAGATAACTGATATTCCTTTAACTGTTAATGAATCAGAGATTGAAGAACATCTCAAAAGACTCCAACAGCACAAAGCACTATACGAAACAGCAGAAAAGGAGGTCGAAAAAGATGACCTTGTAACCTTTGATTATGTTGACTTTGAAATAGCTGATGAGGAAATCTCACCAATTCATAAGGAGAAGATTCTTAAAATGGGGAAAGAATTACTTCCCAAGGATATAGAAGAAAAAATGATGGGAAAGAAAAAAGGAGACACTATAGAATTTGTTAATACACTTAGCGATATATTTGGCATAAAAGAACTTGTGGGTAAGATAATAAAGACCAAAATCTTGATAAAAGAGGTAAAAAGGAAGATATTGCCTGAAATTGATGATGAGTTTGCAAAGGACCTCGGTTTCGGAAGTCTATCAGAATTAAAAGAAAGGATAAAGGAAAATATCTACAAGACTAAAAAAGACTATGCTTCCAAAATCCAGAAGGCCGAGATTCTACAAAGAATTATTGAATCCCATAATTTTGATGTACCAGAAACCCTTCTTGCGAATGAAATTGAAGCTCTTATGATTCAAGAAGGTGTGATCAGGGCAAATGAGGGAATAAGCGAGGTGGAAAATATTGATGTTAAAAATGGCGAAAAACTTAAGGAGGATATTGAGGACCATTCTTCAAAATTAAGAGAGAAGGCGCTAAGAAATGTGCGTGCATCAATTATTATTGATGCCATTGGGAAAAAAGAGGGGATTGTGGTTTCTGAAGAAGAGATTAAAGAGAAAATCAATTTTTTAGCTGAACGCCTTTCATACAGAGCTGAAGATATAATGAAATTCTATTCAGCGAAAGAAAACTCTTTAGAAGATTTGAGGCGCATAATTTATCAAGAGAAGGTCCTTGATTCACTTCTTTCTAAAGCCAGTGTTATAAAAGGAGAGGAGGATAGATGAGTATTATCCCTATTGTTATTGAACAAACAGGTCGTTCTGAAAGGGCATATGATATTTATTCAAGATTACTTAAAGATAGAATCATTTTTATAGGAACTGTAATAGATGATAATGTTGCAAATACGGTTATAGCACAACTTCTCTTTTTACAGACGGAAGACCCTGACAAGGACATCCATCTTTATATCAACTCTCCAGGTGGTATTGTATCTTCAGGTCTTGCAATATATGATACAATGCAATATGTTAAGCCTAACATTGCAACTTACTGCATCGGACAGGCAGCCAGTATGGGTGCCCTACTACTTGCAGCAGGCACGGTGGGCAAGAGATTTGCATTGCCTCACTCACGTATAATGTTACATCAACCAATGGGTGGCTTTCATGGTCAGGCAACTGATATAGAAATTCATGCACGAGAGATACTCAAGATGAAAGACACCCTCAACAGGATTCTTTCTGAGCATACGGGACAGCCCTATGAAAAGATACAGGCAGATACAGATAGGGACTTTTTCATGTCAGGGGAAGAGGCAAAAGAATACGGCATAGTTGATGAGGTAATACGGACCATTAAAACTGTATCTGGGAAAAAACAATAATAACATATAAAAATTATTTGTGAATTAAACCCGTATTACGCAAGGTTGTAGCCGCAACCTTTAGGTTGCGTGTATTTATACAACTTTTAAATCAATTTTATGCGATTTAAAACGCAGGCTACAAGGGTTTTATTGTGAGCCTTGCGTAATACGGTTAAATTAGCATGTAAATAAAATATATGGCAAAGAAAGATGAAAGCTTGTTAAAGTGTTCTTTTTGTGGTAAAGGACATGATGAGGTAAAGAAACTTATTGCGGGTCCCTCTGTTTATATATGCAATGAGTGCGTCGCTCTCTGCAATGAGATAATTGCAGATTCAATACATTCAGCAGAAGTTGAAGAGTCACCACTACCCAAGCTTCCTACTCCAAAAGAAATACATAATTTTCTTAATGACTATGTAATAGGTCAGGAAAGGGCAAAGAGGATATTATCTGTTGCAGTTTATAACCATTATAAAAGGATATATAGCCCTATTGAATCTGATGTTGAACTCCAGAAAAGTAACATTCTTCTTATAGGCCCTACAGGTACGGGTAAAACCCTTTTTGCCCAGACGCTCGCAAAGATACTCGATGTCCCTTTTGCAATTGCAGATGCGACAACCCTCACAGAAGCAGGATATGTAGGAGAAGATGTAGAAAACATCATACTTAAACTACTTCAGTCTGCAGACTTTGATATCGAAAGGGCACAGAGGGGGATAGTATATATCGATGAAATAGACAAGATAAGCAGAAAGTCAGAAAATCCTTCTATAACAAGAGATGTATCGGGTGAGGGTGTTCAACAGGCACTGCTCAAGATTATAGAGGGGACTATAGCAAATATACCTCCTCAAGGCGGAAGGAAACATCCGCAACAGGAATTTATACAGGTAAATACTACCGATATTCTATTTATCTGTGGTGGTGCTTTTGTTGGGCTTGAAGATATTATTGAAAGAAGGATTGGACAAAAGATCGTTGGTTTTGGTTATAACAATCCTTCTAAAAAAGAGAAAAAGATAGGTGAGATTCTCAGTCTTGTTGAACCAGAAGACCTTATAAAATATGGTCTTATCCCTGAATTTGTTGGAAGACTACCCGTTGTGGCAGGTCTTGATGAACTTGATGAAACAACGATGATAAAAATACTCACTGAACCCAAAAATGCATTGGTAAAACAGTATCAGAGACTTCTTTCATTCGATAATGTGAGATTAAAATTTACAGAAGGGGCGCTTTCAGCTATAGCAAAAAAGGCAACTCAACGTAAGACAGGTGCACGAGGACTCAGGGCTATCCTTGAAGAAATTATGCTCGACGTGATGTACGAGATACCTTCTCAAAAAGGTGCGAAGGAATGCATTGTAAATGAAGACACTATCCTCAAAAAAGAGAAGCCTATTATTTTATTCGAGAGACAGGCAGAATCAGCCTAAAAAGTTGGAAGTGAAAGGTATGTGAATAAAATTTAATCAAACCTTATTTTTGTCTTTTTTAAAGCAATAGCCTTTTCTAATGCCTTTTTAACGGTTTCTCTTAGATCTGGGTCGTGAATCTTAAAAACAACTTCATTTATGTAAGAAATTTCCTGTGTAGAAAGTCTTTTTAACTTTTGACTTTTGACTTCTGGCTTTGTATTTCTTAGAACCCTTCCAAGTCTTAATCGTGCTTCCTTTACTCCATATTTACTTAGCTTTTTTGCAATATCGTCTCTATAGTAATTCAGTTCTTGTAGCCAAACTGCTGAGTCTACATTAATAAGGATTTCTCCCGCTGATAACTTAGATGGGAACATATGGAACGAAAGTGGATCTTTAAATAAATTATTCCAGTCTTTTTTAATTTCTGCAAGTCGTAAGTTATCTTCAATACCAAGGTTTTTGATTATAGGTTTAAGTAAATCTCCAGCCCTATTCATTACACAGCCTTTTTAACTTTTCCAGAACGAATACAGCGTGTACATATACGGAGTCTTTTTACCCCACCTTCAGTAATAACTCGGATCCTCTGAAGGTTAGGCATAATTATTCTTTTTGTCTTGTTGTTTGAGTGGCTCACGTTATTCCCGATAACCCTTTTCTTGCCACATATAGCACAGATTGCCATATTTCCCTCCAATTGCATTAATAGAGTTTAATATGATAACATTCTAAAAATAATGTTACAAGATTTTATAAGATAAAATATTTTAATAAGGATTGACTAATAAATGCCGAAGATAAGAATATATGAACTTGCCAAAAAATTAGAGGTTTCAAGTAAGGTAATCCTTAATGAGCTTTCGAGGCTTGGAATAGAAGGCAAAACACATACCTCAGGTATTGAAACTGAGATTGCGAAAAGTATCGAAGACACCTTAATCAAAAAGCCCGCTGAACCTTCTGAAGAAATCACACCACCAGTTCATGTTGAAATGCCTTCACAGGAAAAGCCAGTTTCAGCAATCGAACCTGAACCTGTAATAGAGACTATTAAAACACATGTCATCCCTGAAGATGAAGAAGAATTAAAGGTTCCTGATAGGTTTAAAAAGGAGATTGAAGCTGAGAAGATAGAAAAGTTCAAAACAAAGCTATCAATGCAGAGGGCATTTCAAACTATAAGAAAGATAGAACCAAGGAGATGGCATGAACAAAAACCGATCAAGAGGTTAGAAAAGATAAAGCCTCTACATAAAGAGGAGAAGAAACCCCCTATCCAGCTTGTAGTTCCGAGAAAAAAGACACTAAAATTACAGGAAGGTACTACAGTGAAAGAATTTGCAGAGCTTATAAGTGTAAAACTCTCCGATGTAATAAAGAAATTTATGGAACTTGGTTACATGCCAACAATAAACCAGCCTGTTGATACTGATGCAGCTCAATTAGTTGCAGAGAGTTTTGGCTTGAAACTCGAGATTTCATCAGTAGAGGAAGAAACTATACTTGCAGAAGCGCCAGAGGATATTACTAAATTAACTCCAAGACCTCCTGTGGTAACTATCATGGGACATGTTGATCATGGTAAGACATCTCTTCTTGATGCTATAAGAAAGACAAAAGTTATTGAGACGGAAGCTGGTGGAATTACACAACATATAGGTGCATATAAGGTTAATCTGAAAGGTAAAGATATTGTATTCCTCGATACCCCTGGTCACGAAGCATTTACCTCAATGAGGGCAAGAGGAGCAAAAGTTACGGATATAGTTGTTCTTGTTGTTGCTGCAGATGATGGAGTCATGCCTCAAACTGTTGAGGCTATTAACCATGCAAAGGCAGCAAATGTGCCTATTGTAGTTGCTATAAATAAGATTGATAAACCTGAAGCAAATCCACAGAAAGTACGAAATGAACTCGCAGAATATGGCATTGTCTCTGAAGAATGGGGCGGACAGAATATCTTTGTTGAAGTCTCTGCAAAAAAAGTAATAGGAATTGAAAATCTCCTTGAGATGATATTGCTACAGGCAGAGATTATGGAGCTCAAAGCTAATCCAGATAAAAAGGCAAAGGGAACCATCATTGAGGCGAAACTTGACAGAGGAAGAGGACCGATAGCAACAGTTCTTGTTCAATCAGGGACTTTAAAGGTCGGTGCCCCATTTTTAGCAGGTATCCATACCGGAAGGGTAAGGGCATTGATTGATGACACAGGTAAACGGATTATAGAGGCAGGACCTTCAACCCCAGTTGAAGTTATAGGCTTTCCAGAGGTACCCTCCGCAGGTGACATCTTTACTGTTGTTGAAGATGAAAAGAGGGCAAGACAGATAGCTCTTGCAAGACAACAGAAGCAGAAAATCGCTGATATGGCAAGGGAAAGAAAACTCACCCTTGATGAGCTTTATGCGAGAATAAAAGAAGGTGAAATTAAAGAACTCAATATCATAATAAAAGGTGATGTTCAAGGTTCTGTTGAGGCAATAAAGAAAGCTCTTGAAGGAATTATTCACACCCTTGTAAAAGTTAGAGTCATACATTCATCGGCGGGTGGCATTAATGAGTCTGATGTAATGCTTGCTTCTGCCTCAAATGCGATCATCATAGGTTTCAATGTTAGACCAGAATCTAAGGCATATCAAGCAGCAGAGAAAGAAGGCGTTGACATTAGGTTATACAATGTTATTTACGATGCTATCGAAGATGTTAAAAAGGCTCTTGAGGGTCTTCTTGAGCCAACCATTAAAGAAAAGATTATTGGAAGGGCGGAAGTTCGACAGTTATTTCCAATATCAAGGGTTGGAACTGTTGCCGGATGTTATGTAATTGATGGTATAATCAGCCGGACAAGTGATGGCATAAGGATAATTAGAGATAACATTGTAGTATATGATGGTAAGATAAGTTCATTGAGAAGGTTCAAAGAAGATGTTAGAGAAGTTCAGACAGGCTATGAGTGCGGGATACTTATAGAGAATTACAATGATATCAAGGTCGGAGACATACTTGAAAATTATATTATCGAAAAGATAGCAACAAAACTTGAATCCTAAAGCGTCATCCTTAAATCGTAGGATTACACTTTACGCTTAATATAATATGAAAGGCAATTGTGCTTCCATACAAACGCTCTCAGAGAGTTAGTGACCTTTTGAGAAAAGAGATAGCTGATATTATAATGAATAGACTCAAAGACCCCAGAATCGGTTTTATAACTGTGACAGGAGTCGATGTTACAGATGACATCAAAATAGCAAGGGTTTTTGTTAGTATCTTAAAGGAAGAGGAAAGAACTACATCTATCGAGATACTTAATTCTGCAAAAAACTTTGTGCGCTCCGAGTTATCAAAAAGGTTGAGGATGAAATTTATCCCGACTGTCGAATTCAGGCTTGATACCTCTATTGAATACGGTAACAGAATAGAAAGGCTCCTTAGAGAGGCTGGCAAAAGTGAGAGTTCCTGATGAGCTCATCTCGTTCTTGAAGAATGAAAAGAAGTTTTTTATAGCTACCCATATTGATCCTGAAGGTGATGCATTAGGTTCTTCGCTGGCACTATCAATGGCACTTGAAGTGCTTGATAAAGAGACCATTCTATATGAGAGAGACCCTGTACCTGAATTTTATCATTATCTCCCCGGACAAGATAGGTTTAAGAGGTATATTCAATCCTTAACATCTATATCTGACTTACCCCTTATTCTTTTAGACTGCAATACTTTAGAGAGGGCAGGTTTAGAAGGTTTAAAATTCAAATCATCTGCTGTTATAGACCATCATGAAGCAGAAACCGGAAAAGGTGGAGACTCAGGCTTATTCGGTGATATAAAGTGGATAGTTCCAGAGGCAGCAGCAACTGGTATTTTGGTCTTTTATCTGATTAAAGAGATGGGTATAAAAATTACGAGAGAAATGGCTATTAACCTTTATTCGGCTATTGCTATTGATACTGGCACATTCAGATTTGGTAACACGACTGCAGAAGTCTTAAGAATAGGTGCTGAACTTGCTGAAGCAGGTGCAAGCCCGGTATATATATCGAACAGACTTTATGAAACATGGTCAAAAGAAAGGTTCGCACTTTTTTCAATGACATTAAATACACTCGAGATAAAGGATTCTGTTGCAATAACTTATGTCAGTCAGGAGATGTATAAAAAGACAGGAACCGGACCTCAGGATACAGAAAATTTTCCATCCTTTCCAAGGATTATAAAAGACATCAAAGTATCTGTCTTTCTGAGAGAGCTCGAAGATAAATCGTGGAAAGTCAGCCTCCGTTCAAAAGGAGACTTTAATGTAGCTCATATAGCTTATCGGATGGGCGGTGGCGGCCATAAAAATGCTGCAGGTTTTGTTATTAAATCTGACCTTGGGTCTGCAAAAGACACCTTATTAAAACTTTTACGATTATAATTCAAGATATTAAATACCCTGCTATGAGTTTTGTCATAAATTTTAACAAGTCCAGAGACATATCTTCCCAGCAAGCTGTAATTAGAGTGAAAAAATTCTTCTCCGCAAAAAAGGCTGGACATGCTGGAACACTTGACCCCATGGCAACAGGAGTGCTAATTGTCTGTCTAAATGAGGCGACAAAGATAACGAGATTCTTGTCAGAACTTGATAAAGAATATAATGTCAGAGTTAAGCTCGGCGAAAGGACAGATACATTTGACCTCACGGGAAGATTATTGGAAAAAAAAGACACTTCTTCATTAAGAGAGAAAGCCGTGCAGGATGTTTTAAGAAATTTCATTGGGGAGATAAAACAGACACCACCTATGTTTTCTGCCATTAAAATAAAAGGACAGCCACTTTATAAACTTGCAAGGAGAGGTATTGAGATAAAAAGAAATTATAGAATAATCCATATCTATGGATTAGACCTTGTCAGCTTTGACTTGCCATATATTGACCTTAATGTAAAATGCTCCAAAGGTACCTATGTCAGAACTTTATGTGATGATATAGGTAAAGCCCTTGGCGTAGGTGCTCATGTCATCTTATTAGAGCGGACAAGGGTTGGTAATTTCGGGATTGAGGACTCATCTACAATAGAAGAACTTGGGTTAAAAAAAGAATCCATACATTCAATTGATTCTGCATTATCATTTCTTGATGAGATAACACTTGATGATAAGTCTTATCATAGAGCAAAAAATGGTATGCCTGTGATAGTGGTTACAGAAAACAAATTTATAAATCAATATCTTAGGCTTAAAGGTGGCGCTGACAATAAACTTTTTGGTATTGGGAGGGTAGAAGACAATAAGATAAATATTGAGAGATTGTTAAACTAATTTCTTAATATTTAAAATTAATCTTCTGATTTTTATTAATGAAAAGTTCTTGACAAAAAGGGTCTTTTCTGGTATTCATAAGCTATGTTTTTTAGGATTAAAGGCACATTAGGATTAGATATAGGCTCAAGTTATATAAAGGCAGTCCAGCTAAAAGATGTTAGAGGCGGATATGAATTAGAGCTCTTTGATATGATACCACTCGCCCCTGAAATTATTGTTGATGGTTCAATAATAGATTCTTTCAGACTTGTTGACACACTGAAAGAGTTATTGAGAAAGTCACGCATAAAGGTGAAGGATACAGTCATAGGGATCGCTGGACATTCTTCTGTAATAATTAAAAGAATCTCCCTGCCTGAGATGTCAGAAGAAGAACTTTCGGAATCAATAAAGTTTGAGGCTGAACAATATGTGCCATTTAGTATAGAGGACGTTAACCTCGATTTCCAGATTCTCGGACCTAAAGAAGAACCAGGGCAGATGGATGTTATCCTTGTTGCTGTTAAAAAAGA
>JACAEY010000116.1 GCA_013388605.1 Nitrospirota bacterium
GTTTCTTCGAGGAAAAAAAATGGAAATGACATTTGACAATGATGTGTCGCAATCCCTTTTTAATCAGGTCTTAGTTTCTTCGCCCCCCACGTGAGAGCATACTTTCTCATTGGGGGGTCGCAATCCCTTTTTAATCAGGTCTTAGTTTCTTCGGTAGAGACAGCCCTCTACTTCATTCTCTGTGAACGTGTCGCAATCCCTTTTTAATCAGGTCTTAGTTTCTTCTCAATGGAAGGAATGACATTTGACAATGATGTAGAAAGTCGCAATCCCTTTTTAATCAGGTCTTAGTTTCTTCCGGCACCCCCTAATTTATCTTTAAAATATAGTAACTTTTGCATATAGTTGTGCAACTTTTCAGTGCTTGCATATGCAACCTAATTTAACCTCCAAATTTTGAATCTTGACAGATTTTTATTCTATGAAAATCTCTACACCATCTGGTACTCTATTTCCACAACCCATTATAATCACTTTCTCTTCAGAGGGTAAAGGATATATCCTTACGTCGTCTTTCTTCTCATCAATAATCCATCTAAGTTTCTCTTTGAGTTCAATAAGCTTTTGCCATGTCAAAGAACAATGGAATACAGAATATTGAAGGTGAACCCCTTTACCCTTCATGAGATTAAAAACCCTTGTCAGACGTCGAGGGTCTCTTATGTCATAACATACGAGATAATTACTTTTCATTTTCTCAATTCTCTCATCAGCTCAAAGACATCGTCTAATAATCTTTCTACTCTTTCCTGAAGCTCTTTCCTTCTATTTTCAAACCTATGGACAATATCCCTCATACCTTCCTTTGTAATTAACCATCCAAGTGAATCTTTCATAATATATTCTGCCTTAGGCTGACATTTATCTTTTGCAATTTTAAGAAACTGGATAGTTTGAATTTCAATTTCTGCTTCAAGGACATGGCATATGTCGAGTGCAAAACCAAAATTATGTCTCCTATAATAGACCCCAAGATGGGGATCAAGGTCAGCCCTAACTATACAGCCTATAGCCATTTCTCTAAAAAGATTGCTGACTGTTCCATAAACAGACTTAAACTTCTCTTCTGTCAGATGGGAAGGTTTAAGCTCATCAATAAACTTCTTATAGTCCTTTTCCTTGAAACCCTTTTCTGAAAATATCTCAGCAGTCCTTTTTGATATCCGTTTTATTACAGAGAGCTGTGTCTCTTTTCTCTTTGAATATATCCAGCTTCTGAACCTTTCAATATTTTCTTCAGTCTCAAGAAACTTCTTTTGTTCTTCATAATGTCTTGGAAGATGATGGTTGTATGGCATGGCAACAGCAACAACATCCCCTCTATAATTTAAAAAAGTAACCGGTATGTCGTTATCTGTAAAAAGAGTTATCACTCCAGCCTCAAGTTTAATATTCCCAATGATGACGACCCTCCCAACAAGCCTTGCAGGTATTCTCCTTCCCGCCTTCCCTTCTTCCCTGATCCATACTGAAGGACCGTCTCTGAAGACCCTCAATCCTTTATTTTCATTCAGATATAATGTCCTCTCCATAACATCCTTCTGTTAACTCAGAATTCAATATTAAAAGGTTAAGATTTTATCTGCTAATGTTCTTACCTCATCTGCAAGTTTCTGCCTGATAACTTTAGCCCATTCCTCATAAAGGGGATAAAACCTCTTTCTGCTCTCTTTTTTGAGATAACAACCAGGACGCTCATCCTCATTGGCAAAATCTCTGTCAGTAAAAGTTCTCTCTCTGAAAAGATCCCACACAAACCTGTCAACATCTGTTCTATATAACTCCACAATGTCGCACGCAAGGGATTCCCTGCCATATTCAAACTGATGATAAAAACCAATGGTTGGATCAAGTCCAATAACCTCTATCTCTCTGACAGTTTCATAATGGAGCATTGTGTAACAGAGTGACAGCATGGCATTAACGGGCTCTTCAGGAGGACGCCTTTTTCTTTTCTTAAATTTGAGGGATTCGGGAAACATTTTAGTGAATGCCTGAAAATACGTTGCTGATGCCCCTCCTTCAAGCCCCCTGAGTGTTTCCATTTCAAGATTCTGTGTATTTAGCGTATCGAGTATCTTATCAAAAGTCCTTAGTGCATTTGTTAAAGGAAACCGTAAATCAAGGCGTCTCTCTCTTACATTCAATATAAACTCCTTTTGACCTTCCACTTTTCTCTTTACAATATCCACGGCAATTTCCAAACTGAAAGGAGAAAGAGATTTCTCATACTGTTTGATTCTCAGGATGCCGTTATTGTGCAGTCTCCCATGGAGCATTCCGCAAAACCTCAATCGTTTTCCTGACAGGAAAAGAACGCTTATCCCTTCATCAGAAAGTCTGTGTAATACTGATGTTTCAATAGAAATATTCCCTACCATAACCACCCGCTTTAACGGATTTATCGGGACTATACCCTCCCGGCTGCCATTTGAGTAAAAGGCAAGAGCATTGCCATCGAGCTTGATATAAAGTTCCTTCCTATCAATGTAAAGAGTTCCCATGGCTGTTATCCTATATAGAAATATTCCGGATCGTTCGGTTGAACGGCAATTCCGAGAGCATGCGTCCTGCTTCTACCATCCATTGTGAATATGTGAACCCTGTCTTCTTCATCGTCTATCAACCTATCGAGCTTTCTTTTAACATACCTGAGTTCACCGTCTGTCAGAAAACACTCATAGACAGACTTTTGTCCACCTGTGCTATAACCTTTGAGAAAGTGCCGAACACGGTTAAGCCTTTTATCATTTGAGATGTCATAGGCTATAAGGTAAAGCGTTCTCTCCATATAATTAGAATAAAAGGGATTGCGGGTCGCTGTCAGCTAAAGAAATATTGCGACAATGTTTCTTATTTAGTTGTCAAAGAACAAAAACTCTAATGAGGAATGAGAAATTTCAAAAGCTGTCTGTCTATTACGTCACACATCCTGTTTTTCGGGAGCAAATTGCCAAATTTATGATTTTTAAATCAGAATATTAATTTCTATCAACAATTACATTGTTTTTATCATTCATTGGTAATTACTCATTATTAATTTTCATTTTACCCATTAATCAGGACTGTGATCAAAAATAACTACATCCCCTGTTACAGGACTTCTGTATATTAACTTCCTTGCCTTACCATGTAGTGCATGTGCTATTTTCAGATAAAGCCAGACAGGACCTGCGCCTGTAAGGATAACGTCATTTCCTTCACCTGCAAGAGATTTGGCTTTCTGGATGTAA
>JACAEY010000126.1 GCA_013388605.1 Nitrospirota bacterium
TGTTTAAACCTTCACCTGACTTTAATCACTATTAATAATCTTTGGCTGAGACCTCCGCTTCGACTCCGGTCTCATCGAGGTTACCCGTGATTTTGCTTCTAAAATCGGTTCTCATACCTATCTTTCTAAGAGCATGAAGTATTATTTTGGACAGATGTGATTAAAAATATGTTTTAAACATTTCTATTTACATTCATTGCATTATAAGTCTATACTTTTTAGCTAAAATATGGACGGTGAAAAAATGTTTAAGATAATAATGTCTTTATTTTTTTCTATCATCTCTTTGCTACCTTTCACTGTTTATGCTCAGGAGCTCCCTGTTGTAAATTCCATAGAGATAAAAGGATTGAAACGAATTGAAGAAAGTTCCCTAAAGTCTAAGATTACTCAAAGGATAGGAGATCCAATTTCTCAGGAAAAAGTCAATGAGGATATCAAGTCATTATACAAAATGGGTTATTTTGAAGATGTAAAAGCCGAGATAGAACCATTCGAGGGTGGCATCAAGTTAATATATGTATTGAAAGAAAAACCTATTATTACGAAGATCGAATTCCAGGGCAATAAAGAGGTTGATGATTCCAAATTGAGAGAAAAGCTTACCATAACAACTGGTTCAATTGCTGATTCTGTATTGATTCAGGACAATTCAGACAAGTTAAGGGCATTTTATGAAGAGCAAGGATATTGGCTTTCAACAATAGTCCCGATAACAAGAAGGGTAAGTCCTGATGAGGTTAGCTTGACCTATCAAATTGAAGAAGGACCAAAAGTTAAGATCAAAAAAATTATTATTGAAGGAAACAAGTCTATTCCTAAAAAAGTTATAAAAAAGGCGATGGATACAAAAGAATGGGGGATTCTCTCATTTATAACATCCTCAGGCTACTATAAAAAAGATACAATGGACGTAGATATTGAAAAGATTAGGGACCTCTATTTCAACAGAGGTTTTATTAAAGTAGCCATTGGCGAACCTGAAATCAAGCTTACATCTGATAAAAAGGGTATGTTCATCACTATACCTATATCAGAAGGTGTTCAGTTTAAAATCTCATCAGTAGAATTTTCTGGAAACAAAGTCTTCGGAGATGAAGAAATAAAAAAGAGGATTACTCTAAGTCCTAATACACCTTTCAGCAAAGCAAATCTCAGAAAAGATATCCTCTCAATTTCAGAACTATACTCAGAGAATGGTTACGCATTAGCAACAATAACTCCTGATCTGATACCTGACGAGAATGCGAGGGTTGTTAAGGTATTTTTAAAGATTGACGAAGGCGAAAAGTACCGAATTGGAAAGATTGAGATTTCTGGAAATACAAGAACCAGAGACAAGGTAATAAGAAGAGAGGTAAGACTCGATGAAGGAGAGGTTTTTAACAGCAAGTTACTAAAAAGAAGCTATGAGAGGATTAATAATCTAAATTTTTTTGAGAATGTGGATATAGTACCTAAACCACGTCCTGAAGAAAAATTGGTTGACCTCGAGGTTAAAGTAAAAGAAAGACCCACAGGCTTCCTGAGTGTCGGAGGGGGTTACAGTTCTGTTGATAAACTCATCGGGATGGTTGACCTTACACAGGGCAATCTGTTTGGAAGGGGACAACTCTTAAAAGTGAGGGGTGAATTTGGAGGAAGAACAACATACTATGAAATCACTTTCAGGGACCCATGGTTTTTGGATAAGCCCATTTATTTTTCGTCAACTCTTTATAAACTTGTAAGGGAATATTTAGCATTTAATAAAAAGTCAGCAGGCTTTGGTCTTTCACTCGGCAAGGATCTATCTGAATACATTAGAGGTGATATTGCATATAATTTTGAGGAAGCAACGATCTATGATGTATCATCAGATGCATCTAAGGTAATAAAGGAGCAGGAAGGAACTTTCACAACAAGCAGTCTTACCCCTTCAATTATTCGAGATTCAAGAGACAATTACATTGACCCTACAAGGGGGTCAAGAAATTCTATTTACTTAACATATTCAGGACTTGGAGGAAGCAATAAATATATAAAAGGAGAAATTGACTCTGCTTGGTTTTTCCCTATCGGAAAAACAACATTTATGTTAAGAGGAAGGTTTGGATATGCCACAGGTATATGGGGAGAAGATTTACCACTTTACGAAAGATTCTATGTTGGTGGGATATATACTATCAGAGGTTTAGACTGGGGTGATGCTGGTCCGAAGGATGAAGAGACCGGAGAGCCAATCGGTGGCACCTCTGAACTCATCTTCAATGTTGAATATATATTCCCTCTTGTAAGTGAGATGAAATTAAAGGGTGTAGTATTCTTTGATATTGGAAATGCATATGAATCTTTCGATAATTTTGGAAAGTTCAGATATACTACTGGAGCTGGAATTAGATGGATTTCTCCAATGGGACCAATCAGGATTGAGTGGGGCTATAACCTGAACAGAAAACAAGGAGAAAAAGCCAGCAGGCTTGAATTTACTTTTGGCTCGTTTTTCTAATGTGATTTATAATCCAAAAAGACTGTTCAAGAGGAGGAAAAAATGAAAACAAAATTTATCATTTGTATCTTATTACTTGTCACTTATAACTTATTATTTAACCCTTTTTCTTATGCTGCAGAATCAACAAAAATAGGGTATATTGACCTTCAGAGAGTTGTGTATGAATCAGAAGCAGGGAAAAAGGCGAAGTCTGAACTTGATGCCCTTGTAAAATCAAAGCAGGCTATTGTAGATGAAAAACGCCATACCTTAGAAAGATTAAAAAGTGACCTTGAAAAACAGGCTTCTGTACTCTCACCAGAGGCAAGAAAAGCTAAACAAGACGAAATTGAAAAAATGGAAAGAGAATATCTAAGGCTTGCACAAGATTCGGAAACCGAACTTAGAAAAAAAGATTCGGAGCTAAAAGAAACAATCGTAAAAGAAATATTTGAACTGTTGGACAAAATAGGGAAAGAAGAAGGATACACATTGATTCTTGATAAAAGTATGTTTATATATGGGAATAAAGAGTTAGATATAACTAACATGGTCATTAAAAAGTATAATGAGTCGAAGGCTGGATTAAAAAAACGGTGAAGCTCGGAGAAATAGCACAACTCCTGAATGGTGAGATTATTGGTCCACCTCAGGCAAATGACATAGAAATTAAAGGAGTAGCAGGAATAAAAGATGCCATTCAAGGAGATATTACCTTTGTCTCAACTGAAAGATATAGAAAATACTTATCTGGATGTAAAGCATCATGTGTAATTGTAAAAGACCCAGTAGAGGGTTTGAGTATAATCCAATTGAAGGTTTCAAACCCTCAATTTGCCTTTGCAAAACTTCTTGAACATTTTTACATAAAACCCAAAATCCCCCTTGGAATAAGTAAGGATTCATTTGTATCCGAAAGAGCAATAATAGGAAAAGATGTCTCAATCTTTCCATTCTCATATATTTCAGATAGGGTATTTGTAGACGACAGAGTAATCGTGTATCCATTTGTCTATGTTGGTAGTGACTCTTCTATAGGAAAAGATTCTATTTTATATCCTAATGTAGTAATACGAGAGAATGTGAAGATAGGTAATAGGGTTATAATACATTCTGGTTCTGTAATAGGTTCTGATGGCTTCGGTTACGTATTTGAGAAGAGCGGGCACTATAAGATTCCACAGGTAGGAGGAGTAATCATTGAAGATGATGTAGAAATAGGTTCCAATGTATCAATTGATAGAGCAACAACAGGAAACACAATAATAGGTCAGGGAACCAAAATTGATAATCTTGTCCAGATCGCACATAACGTAAAAATCGGCAAAAACTCTATCATAATTGCGCAGGTCGGTATCGCAGGTAGCTCAGAAATAGGTGACTATGTCACTTTGGCTGGACAGGTTGGAGTTGTTGATCATGTTAAGATAGAATCTGGAACTATCATCGGTGCACAATCAGGTGTTACCAAAGACCTTGCCAAAGGTGTTTATTCAGGTTCACCAACAATACCACACAGAGATTGGTTAAAGGCACAAATAATCTTTTCAAAGCTCCCAGAGCTGTATAGAAAAGTAAAAGAGCTTGAGGAGAAAATTAAGGAGATTGAAAGGAGGAATACCCAATGATGGAGATAAAGGAGATACGAAAATTTTTACCACATAGGTATCCCTTTCTTTTAGTAGACAAGGTTTTAGAGATGGAACCCGGCAAAAAAGCTGTGGGTTTAAAAAATGTAACTTTTAATGAAGAATTTTTTCAAGGACATTTCCCCGACCAGCCCATCATGCCCGGTGTTTTGATAATAGAGGCGATGGCACAGGTAGCTGGCTTACTCGCCTTCCATTCTGGCGCAAACAAAGGAAAGGTAGTCTATTTTATGAGTATTGAAAAAGCAAAATTCAGAAAACCTGTTGTTCCTGGAGATCAACTTCGGTTAGAAATTAGTATTTTACATCATAGAGGAAATGTATGGAAATTTGCTGGAAATGCAGTTGTGGAAGAAAAGATAGTTGCTGAAGCTGAATTCACTGCTATGGTAATGGATAGAGAAATTTAAAATGAATATAGAAATCCATCCCACAGCAATATTAAACCCCAATGCCGAAATAAATGAAGGTGTTATTATTGGACCCTTTTGTATTATAGGTGAGGGAGTCCGCATCAAGAAAGGCACAAAACTTATTTCAAATGTCGTTATTGATGGGGACACAGAGATAGGCGAAAATTGTATAATATATCCTTTCACAAGTATTGGACTCCCTCCACAAGACCTTAAATACAAAGGAGAAAAAACAGCTGTCAAGATAGGAAATAACAACATTATTCGTGAATATGGCACTATACATAGGGCATCAGTTGGTGGAGATGGAGTAACAACGATTGGCGACAATAATTTTTTCATGGCATATGTCCATATAGCACATGATTGTAAGATTGGTAGTAATATAATAATGGCAAACGCTGCGACTCTTGGAGGACATGTCATCGTTGAAGATTATGCAATAATAAGTGGGCTGGCTGCTATACATCAGTTTACAAGGGTTGGTGCTTATGCAATGGTAGGTGGATTCAGTGGAGTAGCCCAAGATATACCACCATATACTATCGCATCTGGGGCAAGAGCAAGACTCTTTGGACTTAATACAATAGGTCTCAAGCGCCACGGTTTCTCTGATGCAAAAATAAATCATCTTAAAAAGGCATATAAGATATTATTTAGAGAAAAGAGAACCTTAAAAGATGCTATAAAAAAGATACAGGAAGACCTATCAGAAACAGATGAGATAAAACATCTAATAGAGTTCATCCAACAGAAAAATACAAGGGGCATTTGTAGATAATGAAGAAACTCGGAATAATTGCTGGTACAGGAGACCTTCCTAAGGCAGTTGCTTTAGACGCCCGAACAAAAGGGTACTCTGTTTTTGCTATTGCGTTGGAACCACTTGCTGATAAAGCACTTGGGTCATTTGTTGATGAAATAGAGTGGATAAATATTGGCAAATTTGGAAAGATAATAAGAGCCTTGAAAAAATACAGAATTAAAGAGGCTGTTATGGCAGGGAAAGTTTCTAAAGCACTTCTTTACAATAGTAAAATCATACCTGACTTGATAGCTTTAAAGTTCATTTCTTCTCTGAAGGATAGAAGTGATGACTCAATTTTAAGGGCTGTAGCAGATGAGATAGAAAAAGAAGGAATCAAGATGCTTAACATATTGTCTTTCAGCTCAAGTCTCATAACACCAGAGGGTGTGCTAACTAAGAAAAGCCCAAGAAAAGATGAATGGCAAGACATCACCTTTGGCTGGAAGATTGCAAAGGAGATAGGGAGACTGGATATAGGACAAACTGTCGTAGTTAAAAATCAAGCTGTAATGGCTATTGAAGCTATTGAAGGGACAGACGAGGCAATAAGAAGGGGGGGTAGGCTTGCTGGCAAAGGTGCTGTGATTGTTAAGGTAAGTAAACCTAACCAGGATATGAGATTTGATATTCCGGTTTTAGGATTAGATACACTAAAGGCTATGATCGAGGTTGATGCATCTGTTCTTGCCGCTGAAGCTGGGAAAAGCATCATTCTTCAAAAAGACAGGTTAATTGAAGAGTCTAACAAAGTCGGTATAATATTAGTTGGGTATAAGGAATAAGCGACTCTCGATATAACTTCCTCAGAAAATTATAAATGGCAAAAAAGGAATTTCTTATAGAATTATTCGGTGCTGTCCATAAAAGATACGATTTCTTAAATCATCTCCTAAGCCTTTATCTTGACAAAAAATGGAGAA
>JACAEY010000060.1 GCA_013388605.1 Nitrospirota bacterium
ATCCTTCTTCCCAGAAAGGATATATGAGCGTAATTTAGATATCATACTTTAACAGAAAGAGGTCTGCCATATAATTGTCCTGTCTATTCATTGTGTTTATGAGGTATCAAGCCATATTGTGTCTCTTACTTTGGACAAGTATGATTTTTACTGATAACCAATGACTATTGACCATTAAATATCTTGTCACCATTCAGTCCTATAATTTGGAGCCTCTTTTGTTATTATAACATCATGAACATGGCTTTCTCTTAACCCTGCAGTTGTAATTTGTATGAATTTTGCTTTTCTTCTGAGTTCTTCAAGATTTCTACATCCACAATATCCCATACCTGAACGAAGCCCGCCTATCAATTGATTAATGCTTTGGGAAAGAGGTCCTTTATAAGGGACCCTACCTTCAACTCCTTCGGGTACAAGTTTAGATAATTCAATACCTGCCTGTAAATATCTATCTTTTGATCCCTGCTCCATAGCACCAAGTGAACCCATTCCCCTGTAAACTTTGTAACTACGTCCCTGAAATAATATCAACTCTCCGGGTGATTCGTCTGTACCTGCAAAAAGGCTCCCTATCATTACAGAATGAGCACCTGCAGCAAGGGCTTTTGTAATGTCCCCTGAGTATTTTATCCCTCCATCAGCAATTACAGGAACACCATATTTTTTTGCAATAGAGTAACAATTTTTTATAGCGGTAATTTGTGGCACACCTGCACCAGCAATTATCCTTGTAGTGCATATCGAGCCAGGACCTATTCCAACCTTTATTCCATCGGCACCAGACTTTATGAGTTCTTCAGCCGCTTCTTCAGTTGCAATATTTCCTGCTATAACATCTAAATTAAGCCTCTCTTTTAATAGCTTAATTGTTGTTATTACTGATTTGGTATGACCGTGTGCTGTATCAATAACAATTACATCAACTCCTGCTTTTGCAAGTAGCTCTGCCCTTTGAGTTGCATTTTCACCCGTTCCTATTGCGGCACCAACACGGAGTCTACCAACATTGTCCTTGCATGCATTTGGATATTTTTTCCTCTTCTCAATATCTTTTATCGTTATCAGCCCTTTGAGGTTATTATCTTTATCGACGATGGGAAGCTTTTCTATCTTATATTTGTGAAGGATCTTTTGGGCCTCATCAAGTGTTGTGCCAACAGGAGCTGTTATGAGTCTTTTCCTTGTCATAACATGAGATACTTTCTTAGAAAAATTTGTTTCAAATCGAAGGTCCCTATTAGTTAAAATCCCTGTGAGCTTCCCCCTTTCGGTTACTGGAATACCAGATATTCTGTATCTTTCCATTAAGGAGAGGGCTTCAGAAATGGGAGCATCAGGTGATATTGTTATGGGATCAAGTATCATACCACTCTCTGATTTCTTTACTTTATCAACCTCTGATGCCTGTTTTTCAGGGCTCATTGCTCTGTGTATTATACCTATCCCTCCTTCACGTGCTATTGAAATTGCCAGATTTGCATCTGTAACTGTGTCCATAGCTGCACTTACTATGGGTATATTGATTTTTATATTCCTTGTAAGGAGCGTAGAAATGTCAGTTTCCCGGGGAAGAATTTCAGATTTTGCTGGTAAAAGTAAAACATCGTCAAAGGTTAATCCAATATGGATATTGTCTTGAAGCATAATATATTCCAAAATTTTCGATAATCTTAACATTTTAATATACTGTAAAGCAATCGGAGTACATCCTTGAGTCCCAAGTGTGTGCAATCACTTTAATCTAACGAATGTTTTAATTAAATATATTCTAATGTAATATCCCTTAAAGGAAGAATGATTACTTATTTGAGGAGTGGTTTTAAAATATTATGCTTTAAAATTAACAATATTTTCTGGCATATTATTTGTTTATAAATAATCAGGAAGTGTTCTTCTTTTAGAAAGGAGGTGAAGAATAATGAAAATTTTTAAGGTCCTATTAAGTATTTTGGTAACATTGGCTTTTGTCGCTTCCGCTTTTGGAGGAATGAATGTCCTCGAATACAAAGATGGAGAGATGGGAAAAGTTACTTTTGATGGTAAACTTCATAATGAAAAACTTGGACCAGGTAAATGTATGGAGTGCCACAAGGGGAATACACCGTTCGCTATGAAAAAGCCGGGTACTGAGGGTTCTTCTAAGATAATGAAAGCTGACCATGTAGCAGGTAAATTCTGTGGGACATGTCATGATGGCACAAAAGCATTTGGTTGGCAAGAAGGTTCAGACTGCACAAAATGTCATAAAAAGGAAGAGACAAAATAAAATATAAAAGTGGGTATTCAGATAAAACTGGATACCCACTTTTAGTTCTTTTAGAAGGCTAATTAAAAGGTTAAATCCTCTTTAACCAAGATTCATACTTCTTATTCTTACCTTTAACAATTTCAAAAAATAAAGACTGGAGTTTCTTAGTTATCTTTCCGGGCTTGCCACTTCCTATGATTCTGCCATCGACCTCTTTAATAGGAGTAACTTCTGCTGCCGTCCCAGTGAAAAAGGCTTCATCAGCAATATAAAGTTCATCTCTAGTAAACCTTTCTTCTAAGACCACTATACCCTCGTCATTTGCAAGCCTTATAATGCTATCCCTTGTTATACCCTCAAGAATAGAGGTTAAAGGTGTGGTTTTCAAAATACCTTTTCTAACGATAAAAATGTTTTCACCGCTTCCCTCAGATACAAAGCCTTCTGTATCAAGTAAAAGTGCCTCATCATACCCACATAATATGGCTTCTCTTTTAGCAAGCTGCGAATTTATGTAATAGCCACATACTTTTCCCCTTGTCATGCTCGAATTTACATGGTATCTGATGAAAGATGATATTTTTACCCTAATTCCGTCTCTGATACCTTTGTCTCCAAGATACGCTCCCCAAGGCCAGACAGCAATTGAGACATTAATAGGATTATCCACTGAATATAAACCCATGGCACCAAAACCTATATAAACAAGAGGTCTGATATAACATTCTTTTATTTTATTAATTCTTATGGTCTCGATTATTGCATCTTTGATCTCTTTCTTTGTATAAGGTATTTTCATCATAAAGATATGAGCTGAATTAAACAGTCGATCAACATGCTCATCAAGTCTGAATATTGCAGGTCCTTGAACAGTTTCATAACATCTTATTCCTTCAAAAACACCAAGACCATAATGCAGAGTGTGAGTTAGGACATGGATAACCGCATTATCCCAATCTATGAATTTACCATCCATCCAAATTTTTTTTGTCTTGGACAGCATATTTTATTATATCAGCCTCAAATATTCATTAGCAATTACATCTTTTCAGGTGCACTAATGCCTAATATTTCAAGTCCATCCTTCAAAATAATTCTTATTGCCTCACATAATGCAAGCCTCGATCTGTTTAGACTGGGTTCGGTGTTGATAACCCTGTATTTATTGTAAAAAGAGTGAAAAAGTGCAGATAACTCATGTAGGTAAAATGTAATCCTGTGGGGTTCAAGTGTATCCACAGCTTCCTCAAAAATAACAGGATAAAAAAGAATTTTCTTTATAATTCTAATTTCTTCAGGAGATTCAAGCAGGTTCAGGTCTGCATTGTAAAGGCTTTCTGTATTAATACCTTTTCCATTCGCATGTTTAAAAATACTATTTATTCTTGCATTTGCGTACTGGACATAAAAAACTGGATTTTCCGCTGTCTGTGACTTTACTATTTCAAGGTCAAAATCAAGGTGACTGTCTGGCCTCCTTGTTAGGAAAATGAATTTTGTAGTATCCACACCTACTTCGTCCATTACTTCTCTGAGAGTCACAAATTCACCTGCCCTCTTTGACATCTGGACTGGTTTTCCTCCCCTCAAAAGGTTAACCATTTGAACGAGTAGAATTATTAGCCTATCTTTTGGATAATCAAATGCCCGCATAACTGCTTTTACCCTTTGGATGTAACCGTGATGGTCAGCCCCCCATATATTTATTAGCTCATCATAATTTTTTTCTATCTTTTTTCTGTGATAGGCAATATCAGAAGTAAAATAGGTATATTCTCCATCTTTTTTTATGATAACCCTATCTTTGTCATCACCAAAGTTAGTTGATTTAAACCAAAAGGCACCTTCTTTTTCATAAATATAGCCTTTAGCATGAAGGTCTTTAATAGCCAAATCTACAGAACCTTCTTTGTAAAGTTCTCTCTCACTTTGCCATGTGTCAAAGTGAATCCCAAAATCTTCCAAGTCTTTTTGAATCTGAGATAACATCTTTTTATAAGAATATTCAATAAAAAAGTCTGATACGCTGTTAAAATCTGATTTAACATATCTATCTCGATATTTATTAATTAATTCAATTGCTATTTCATCAACATATCCGCCTTTATAACCTTCCTCTGGGAAAGGATAATCTACATTTAAAAGTTGCTGATAGCGTGCAAATACGGACAGTCCAAGAAGTTTTACCTGTTTCCCTGCATCATTAATATAATATTCACGTTCAACTTTATAATTTGCAGCACAAAGAAGATTTGAAAGAGCCTCTCCTGTAGCAGCTCCTCTTCCATGTCCTAAGTGGAGCGGACCTGTTGGGTTTGCACTCACAAATTCGATTTGGATTCTTTTTCCTCTGCCGATGTCTTTTCTCAGAAAATCTTTCTTAACCTCTAATAGTTTTTTAAGCTCTGAATATAGATATTCCTTTGAGAAAGTAAAGTTGATAAATCCAGGTCCTGCAATATCTATCTTTTCGAAAACAGATTTATCTTTTATTGAATTAAGAATTTCTTTTGCTATTTCTTTAGGTGATTTTTTAAATGTCTTTGAAACAGCCATTGCAACAGGTGTTGACATATCACCAAGAGATTCATCCGGAGGAACTTCTATTTCGATAGAGGGAATAGCCTCAAATCCAAGGAATTTCAGTGAATCTTCAAGAATTTTTCTAACTTTTTTTTTCATAGAAATTAATTTCCTTTTTCAAATGTTAGCCAGGAGAGGATTGTGCTCACTATGCTAACAATTAAGGCTCCCCAGAATGCAGGCCAGAATCCATAAATCTGAAGACCAAGGTTGAAAGACTCTGATAGTTTCTCTGTTAATAGCAACATTAGAGCGTTTATTATAAATGTAAAAAGTCCTAAAGTTAAGATAATAAGAGGAAAAGTAAAGAACTTCACTATGGGTCGTATAAAGGAATTAACAATACCAAAGACAGCTCCAATAATAATTATTTTCCACCATTCTCCTCTAAAAGTTATGCCATTCACAAGCTTAACTGCAATTGTAATTGAAATTGCATTTATTATTATCTTTAGAATAATGTATGTCATATCTCAATATATGCCACCAACAATCAATCCTATCTATTCATCCAATTGATTTTAAAAAATTTTCTTATTTTTTTGTTGAAATTTCCATCAAATGATATAATAACCACGAAATATTTATGAGATTTTCATAAAGATATTTTCAAAAATTGGACAGGTGCAAAGATGAAGAAATTGAGAATTGCCCTCGCACAGATTAACCCTGTTGTTGGAGATTTTGAAGGAAACGTTACCAAGATAATTCATAATATAGAGAAAGCTGAGAATGTAGGTGCACAAATTATTATATTCCCTGAACTTTCAATAACAGGCTATCCTCCCGAAGATCTTCTCTTGAAACCAAAATTTATAGATGACAATCTTGAAGCACTTAAAAAAGTCCAAAAAAATGTGAGAAATATTATTGCAATAGTAGGATTTGTTGATAGAAAAGACGATATTTATAATGCTGCTGCAGTTATTTATAATAAGAAGCTTTTTGATGCATATCATAAGATATATCTTCCTAACTATGGTGTTTTTGACGAGCTCCGATATTTTCAAGCTGGAACGAGATATCCTATATACAGGATTGATGATATATGTTTCGGAGTTAATATCTGTGAAGATATATGGTATCCAGGCGGCCCTGCGAGATTTCAGGCCCTCGCAGGGGCTGAGCTTATTATTAATATAAATGCCTCTCCTTATCGGATTGGAAAAGGACGCTTCAGAGAAAACATGCTTTATGCAAGAGTCTTAGATAATATAGTTATACTCGCATATCTCAATGCAGTAGGTGGACAGGACGAACTCGTATTTGATGGCGGAAGCTTCATAATTGATGAAAATGGTAACATGATAGCAAGAGGTAAGCAATTTAAAGAAGATTTAATTTTTGCTGACCTGAATCTTGACGCTGTAAAAATGAGAAGACTTCATGACCCCCGTAGGAGACAAGAGGTTATAAAACTTAAAAAAGGTACTGTAGATGAAATACTGATACCGATGCAAATGAACAAGGTGAAAGGCTTGAAAAAAATTAACTCAAGAATCAATGAAGTTTTAGAACCTCTTGAAGAAATTTATGAAGCTCTTGTTCTTGGAACCTGTGATTATGTTAAGAAGAACGGTTTTAAAGGTGTTATTATAGGTCAGAGCGGGGGGGTAGATTCTTCACTTGTATCAACTATAGCGGTAGACGCTCTTGGTAAAGACAACGTTAAAGGTCTATTTATGCCATCCCGATATACATCTAAGGAAAGTAGAGAAGATGCTTATGCACTTGCACGTAATCTGGGAATAAGAATAAAAGAAGTACCGATTGACAGTATTTATCAGAGCTATCTAAATATATTGAAAAAAGAATTCCTTGGTCTTCCGTTAGACGTAACAGAAGAAAATATACAAGCAAGGATTAGGGGTAATATACTAATGGCATTTTCTAATAAATTTAAGTTGTTAGTTCTGACTACTGGCAACAAATCAGAGATGAGTGTAGGATATGCGACACTTTATGGCGACATGGCAGGTGGTTTTGCTGTTCTGAAAGATGTACCAAAAACAATGATATATGAGATCTGCAAATGGAAAAATAAGAAGGAAGGAAGAGTTGTGATACCTGAAAGGGTTTTGTGGAAAGAACCATCTGCCGAACTTAAACCAAATCAGAAGGATACCGATGTGCTCCCTCCATATCCCCTTCTGGATCCAATACTTAAGGCATATATAGAGGATGATAAAAGTTTTGATGAAATAATATCTCTTGGGTGTGATATTGATTCAGTTAAAAAAGTTATTAGAATGGTAGATACGAGTGAATATAAGAGAAGACAATCACCACCTGGTATAAAGATAACGCAGAGGGCTTTCGGGAAAGATAGACGCTTTCCTATTACTAATAAGTATAGAGGTTACTAATATTATGAGTTGAGGCATGATGTTAAAAAGAGTCCTTCTCTTATCAGTATTGTTATCTATTTATATTGTTTTTATCTTAGGACATTCTTTTTCTGAGGATACCAAGAACTTTCAAATTAAGAAACACCCTGAAATCCAACAGATAAAACCAAAGAAACCAGTTCGGATAAAGCTCAGGCGGGCTGCAGATGATAAATATACATGGGAAATTACTGGTGATGATGTTGATGAAATTGTTAGAGCAGACAGAAAAATTAGAAAAATGCTGAAGATAAAGTGAAAGGAATTCTCTATATAGTCTCAACACCTATCGGGAATCTTGAAGATATTACATTAAGGGCATTAAAAATTCTCAAAGAGGTCGATGTTATTGCAGCAGAGGACACACGGCACTCACTCAAACTCTTAAATCATTATGGCATTTCAAAACCCTTAATCAGTTATTGGGGAGAAAAGGAGAAGATTAAATCAGAAGAGATTCTTGAAAAGTTGCAAACAGGTCAATCTGTTGCTTTAGTTTCAGATGCGGGTACTCCTGGTATATCAGACCCAGGTGCTGTGCTTATAAGGAAGGCTATTGAAAGAGGATTCCCTGTTGTTTCTATCCCAGGAGCATCTGCAATTATAGCAGCATTATCAATAGCGGGACTTCCAACAGAGGAGTTCACTTTTTTGGGGTTTCTACCAACTAAAAGAAATCAGAGAAAAAATTTACTTCAGGAAATATCCTTAGAAAGGAGAACCATTGTTTTCTATGAATCACCTCACAGGCTCCTTGAAACGTTATATAATATGAAGGAAATATTAAGTGAAAGAAAGTTGGCATTGATAAAAGAGATTAGTAAGATACATGAAGAAGTCTTAAGAGGTTCTGTTTCAGAGATATTGGAGAAGCTCAAAAATACAAAGATAGCAGGAGAATATGTAATAGTTCTTGAAGGAAAGATAGAAGGAGAAAGACATCCGTCTGATGCCCTGTTAGAAGTGAATGCGTTAATAAAAAAAGGTCTTGGAAGAAAAGAGGCTGTTAAGAAAGTTGCAAATGCATATGGTCTGAGTAAAAAGGAATTATATGATAAAAGCCTCGAAAGTAAATAAATGCTTTTAATTATCTTATGGCTATTACTCATCTTATTTTTTTCTGTGGTACCTGTTCAAGGGCTTCAGACAGGACATCCAACTGATAAGATTGCACATTTTATAATTTACGGGCTAACTGCTCTTTTATTTTTCAGATTTCTTAGGAGAGGTATGTCATTAATTATGACAACATTCTTATCAATTCTATTTTCTTCACTTTATGGCTTTCTGATTGAACTAATTCAGCATACTTTGCCCTGGAGAGAATTTTCTCTTTTAGATGGAGCGTCCAATCTTAGTGGAGCCATTGTCTTTAGTGCAATTTATGCTATCAGAGAATACAAAATAAAAAATCAGATATAAATGTTCAGTAGATGTATAAAAGTTGTATTAGAAATGCTTGACTTTTTTAGTAATGAACAATAAATTATCAATAATATTTTAAATTTATAATGAGGTGAAACGTGACATATAAATTACTTCTATCAGACGATAGTATAACCATGCAAAAGTTAGTAGAATTAATCCTTGCAGAAGAAGGATTTCAGATTATGTCAACAAGCAATGGAGAGGAAGCCTTAGCAGCTATCTCTTCTTTTAAACCTGACATAATTCTGGCTGATGTTGAAATGCCGAAGCTTAACGGGTATCAGCTATGTGAAAAGATAAAACAGAATCCTTCTTCTACAGATATGCCAGTAATACTTCTTGCAGGGGCTTTCGAACAATTTGATGAAGAGCTTGCAAAAAAGGTTGGTGCAGATGATTTTATTATTAAACCTTTTGAATCACAAGAGTTAATAGGTAAAGTTCATGCAGTACTTTCAATCCCTTCTGCTAAAAAACGAGAATCTCCCGGGGAATCTAAGCCATCTGTAGTGAAACCCGAAGAAGACCTTTGGGCAATGGAAGATATCCCTGAAATAGAAGAAGTTGTTAAAGAAGATACTCTTAAAGAAGAATTAACTGTTAAAGAAAATGTCCAGCCAGTTGAAGAAAAGCCAGCAGAAGCAAGAATAATTGAAGTAGAAGTTCCTACAAAGGATGAACTGAAAGAGATATTTGAAAGGAATGTTAATGAAAAAATTGCTGAATCACTATCTTCACTTGATGTAAAAGAAAGCATGGAGGAGATAAAGGTAGAGATAGTTAATTCTTATAATTCAATGTTAAAAGACAGTATTAATGACATAAAGGAGAATATTGTTAATACATATACACAGCAGATAAAGGACATTATAGACGAGATTAAGGAGAGTATCATTAGTTCATGTGTATCCCAATTTAAAGATAATACGAATGAGATAAAAGAGGATGTTGTTAATTCATTTACTTTTCAACTAAAAGATAGTATAAATGTTATAAAAGATGAAATTTTAAGTTTGTATTCATCCCAGATTACAGATAGTATAAATGACATAAAAAGCGATGTTTTAACTTCAATTATTCCTCTAATTAAAGACTCTACAGAAAAGATCGTGAGCGAAACTGTTTCTAACCTCGCAGGCGAAGTAATAAGAGATTCAGTGAAAATCGCAATTGAGTCTGTCTTGAAAGAAGTAGAAAAGGAAATAATTGATATAATTCCAACACTTACAGAAAATATATTATCCAATACTTTAAAATATTCACTTGAGCCTGTTATAAAAGAGGCACAGTCATCAATAACAAATATATTACCATCTATCTTTGAGAGTATATTTAGGGAAGATTTAAAAGCCATATTCGAATCTATCTCAAAAGAAACACAAAATGTTATCTGGAAAACAGTACCTGAGATAGCTGAGTCAATAATATTGAAGGAGATAGAGAGGATTAGGTCAGAATTTTAGAGAAGAGCTACGAACCAAAAGGGTTAGAAGAGAAGTGGTACGAATATTGGGCATCAAGAGGATATTTTAAGCCAGACCTATCCTCAAAAGGTGATGCCTTTTCGATAGTCATCCCTCCCCCTAATATTACTGGTTCCCTTCATATGGGACATGCTTTAAATGCAGTCCTTCAGGATATCTTAATACGATGGAAACGCATGTCTGGTTGTAAGGTTTTATGGTTACCTGGAACTGATCATGCAGGGATAGCAACTCAAAATGTTGTTGAAAAACAGCTTGCATATGAAGACCCTAAATTCCGAACAGCAATGTATGAGATAGAGACCAAAGGTATAAAAGAGGACCAGTTTCTAACCCAAAAATTATATAGATATAAAATTGGTAGAGATGCATTTATAGAGAGGGTCTGGAGATGGAAGGCTGAATATGGTGGAAAGATTATTCACCAGCTTAAAAGGCTCGGGGCCTCATGTGATTGGTCAAGAGAGAGATTTACTCTCGACGAAGGCCTCTCAAGAGCTGTCAAAGAAGTTTTTGTAAGGCTTTTTAGCGAAGGACTGATTTATAGAGATAATAGACTAATAAACTGGTGTCCTAGATGTTATACAGCACTCTCAGACCTTGAGGTAGAATACGAAGAAGTAGAAGGAAAGCTGACTTATATAAGATATCCACTTACTTCCTCTGATCATCTCCTTGATAAGGAAAAGTATATTACTGTTGCAACTACAAGACCTGAGACCATGTTAGGTGACACTGCAGTAGCAGTCCATCCAGAGGATAGACGTTATAAAGATCTTATTGGAAAGTATGTTAACCTACCACTTACAAATAGACAAATACCCATTATATCTGATTTCTCAGTTGATTCTACGTTCGGGACCGGAGCTGTAAAAATAACTCCAGCGCATGATTTTAATGATGAAGCAATTGCAAAAAGACAGAAACCCATTCTCGAATTTATAACAGTCATTGGTAAAGACGGTCGCATGACAGAAGCTGCAGGTAGTAGATATGCAGAGATGGATAGGTTTGAGTGCAGAGAGATTATTCTCAAAGACCTTAGGGGAAAAGGCTTATTGGAAAAAGAGGTAAATTACAAATATTCCATAGGTCATTGTTATAGGTGCAAGACTACTATAGAACCCCTTTTGACACTTCAGTGGTATGTAAATGTAAAGCCTCTTGCAAAGGAAGCGATAAGGGTTGTAAAGGAAGGAAAGATCAAATTTATCCCTAAGGAGTGGGAAAATACTTATTTTTCCTGGATGGAGAATATAAGGGACTGGTGTATATCTCGACAGATATGGTGGGGACACAGGATACCTGCTTGGTATTGTCAGGAGATGAAAAATGAAGAATGCAGGATAAAAAGCGGAATCGTTGTGTCAAGAGATACTCCTCAAGAATGTCCTTATTGTCATTCATTAAAATTGGTTCAGGATGAAGATGTCCTTGACACATGGTTTTCATCTGCTCTTTGGCCATTTTCAACATTTGGGTGGCCTGGTAAAACAACCGATCTTGATATCTTCTATCCTACAAGTGTTCTTGTTACAGGTTTTGATATCATCTTTTTCTGGGTTGCAAGAATGATAATGATGGGGCTTAAGTTTATAGGGGATGTACCTTTCAGGGATGTTTATATTCATGCCCTTGTAAGAGATATTAAAGGCCAGAAGATGTCAAAATCAAAAGGCAATGTTGTCGACCCTCTGACAATGATGGACAGATATGGTACAGATGCTTTTAGATTTACTCTTGCTGCTTTTGCTGCACAGGGAAGGGATATTAAGTTCTCTGAAGAAAGAGTTGAAGGATACAGACATTTTGTGAATAAGTTATGGAATGCTACAAGATTTATCATGTTGAATGTTGAGTCTATTGATAATAAGGAAGAAATAACTGAAAAGAGAGTAGAGGGTTTCAATCTTACAAGCAGGTGGATACTCAGCAGACTTGCATATACAGCAAATAATATTAATAAGGCTCTTGAAGAGTATCGTTTTAATGATGCAGCCTCTAATATATATCAATTTATATGGCATGAGTTTTGTGACTGGTACATAGAGATAGCAAAAACAGATATAAAAAATCATGCCATTAAAAAGGATGTTTTAAGATGTCTTTTATTCATCCTTGATAGCTCATTGAGACTCCTCCATCCTTTTATGCCATACATTACGGAGGAGATCTGGCAGAAGATCCCGCATGTGAAAACAGACGATAAAGCAATTAAGGAAAGTATTATGATATCTAAATATCCAAGGTCATTAAAGAGAGATAACGAGGCTGAAGAAGAGATGTCGTATATTATTGATGCTGTGCTCGGAATAAGAACAATAAGAGGGGAGCTTAATGTTCCTCCGTCTGCTGAACTAAATGTCTTTGTAAAAAGTTATTCTCGTAGGACAGAAGAAATTTTAAAGAAAAATGTTCATTATATCAAGAAACTTTCAAATACGGGGGATATATCAATAGGAGTAGATATTATCAAACCAGAAGGTTCAGCTACGTGCATTAAAAGTTCAATGGAGATATATGTTATGTTGAAAGGGGTCTTGAATATAGATTCAGAAGTAAGTAGACTTAAAAAGATAGAAAAAGAGATTGAAGATTCTATTACTTTACTGAAAAAGAAGCTCCTGAATGAGGAATTTATAAAGAAGGCTCCGAAAGAGGTCGTTGAGAAAGAAAGGATTAGATATGAGGATTTTTTAATCAAAAGGGAAAGAATCCTTGAATTTATCGAAAAACTCAGAGAAGTTGGAGGTAAAAAATGATTCAGAAGGAAGAAAAAGAATTTGAAAAAAAAGACCTTGATTTTGTGGAGGCAGAATTCATCAATATAAAACAGAGTACTATAAGGGCTGTAGAAGGAGGTCATATTGAACTTCAACAGGTTGGAGCGCTTAGCATAGATGCTGAAAAGATCGAGGTTACACAGGGAGCTTCTGTCTTACTCAGAGGTAATGATGTAAGACTTAACCAGAGTTTGAGCGCTGTTACAGTAGGAGATGATGTTTCAATAGATTTTTCACTTTCTCCAGTATCTGTATCAAGAGAAAGCACAAAGGTCAATAGGTCTGCTATAGGTTTTCTTGCTGCAAAAGATGTTACTTCAGAGAATACCTCAGCATTTCTTGTTGTCGCC
Organism: Nitrospirota bacterium; assembly: GCA_013388605.1. Taxonomy (GTDB): domain Bacteria; phylum Nitrospirota; class Thermodesulfovibrionia; order Thermodesulfovibrionales; family SM23-35; genus JACAEY01. The sequence goes on from JACAEY010000060.1 coordinate 13,267, forward strand.
AATAAAATCGAGGGAAATATTACAACTCTTATTGACTGGCGTTCTGCTATTGCCCTGGGAGGAATCTTAGGAGGCTTATGGGGGTTTCTTTCACTGCTTAAAAGGAGATAGATTGGATATTCCTTTGGGTGTAGGAAATATAATTCGTGTTGCCCTCGAGGAAGATGTCGGTCAAGGAGATGTTACCACAATTCTACTGATACCAGAAGATTCTATTTCTAAGGCTCACTATATTGCAAAAGAAGATTTTATATTAGCAGGGCTACCATTTGCTCTGGAAGTCTTCAAAATAATAGATTCTTCTATTTCATATAAGACTTTTTATGAAGACGGATCAAAGATAAAAAAAGGAGATGTAATCGCAGAAATATCTGGAAAGACACGTGTAATTCTAAAAGGGGAAAGAGTAAGTCTTAATTTTTTACAGAGGCTTTCTGGTATCGCAACTCTTACAAACAAATATGTTAAAAAAATAAAGGGTCTTAAGGCAAAGATCTTAGATACAAGGAAGACCACGCCCTGCATAAGATTTATGGAAAAGTATGCTGTAAAGATAGGCGGGGGATATAATCACAGGTTCGGGCTTTTCGATGGGATCCTTATTAAAGATAATCATATAAAAATCTTAGGTAGTATCAAGAAAGCGATAAATAGGACAAAAAAGGGACATCACCTTTTTAAAATTGAAGTAGAGGTTAAAAATCATAAAGAACTCAAGGAAGCGATTGAAGCAGGTGCTGATATAGTTATGCTGGATAATATGTCGATTGATGAAGTAAAAAAAGCAGTAGAAATTGCAAGAGGTATGGTCATGCTTGAAGCTTCTGGGAATATCTCCTTAGATAATGTTATAGAGGTTGCTGAAACAGGGGTTGATTTTATATCTATTGGTGCATTGACACATTCTGCACCTGCTGTTGATATAAATTTAAAGATAGTTGGCTAATTTAGTACTTTTTTAGGTTATAGTCGCATGAGAAATAAAATTCTATTTATAATATTGATACTTCTTCTTATTTTTACTATTCTGCCTGGTTTATCACAAGCGAAAGAAAATGTAGGAATACAACATGAATTAAAAATAACTATATACCCAGAAAATCATCACCTTGATGTTCAAGACACCATCACAATAAATAAAAGATGTTACGAAGAGTTGGGATTTTTTCTACATAGGGGTTTCAATCCGTCATCACCTACCACTGGTGTTCAAATTGTCCGCGAGAAAGAAGAAACATTAGGAGTTCCTGTTGAATTTTTTAAGATAAAACTTAATTCTTATTTAAAAACCTTTGCCATAAAGTATAGCGGTAGTATCTACTATCCTCTCGAAACCTTTGATAAAGACCAGGCACGTAGCTTCAGGACTACATCAGGCATTATCTCAAATGAGGGTGTATATCTTTCAGGTAGTTCATTCTGGTATCCAGTGTTTGAAGGTACAATGGTAAGTTTTAATCTTGATGTTGAACTCCCTCCGGGATGGGATGCTATCAGTCAGGGAGAACGGTCGA
>JACAEY010000127.1 GCA_013388605.1 Nitrospirota bacterium
AAATATCTAATAGCTGAATCAAGTTGTCCTTCTTCCTTATCAATAAGACCGAGGCTTTTATATGCCCTGAATTTCCATGGCGATTCATTTACTAAATTAAAATAAATCCTTGCAGCTGTATATTCACCCATTAACCTGAAATTTTCTCCTAAATTGTATAGGCTCTCCTGTGAAGATTCTAAATATTTTCTGTCTTTTTTCATTAAAGTCATAAACAGTTCATGAGCCTCTTTTATTCTCCCTATAGCATGAAGTGAATTTGCCTTTCCATATAATGCCTGATACGTATCTCCTACCTTTTCATAAAATTCTATAGCCTCATCGAACAGACCAAGCCTGTATAGAGAGTCAGCAAGTTCCTGATATACTCTTTCTTTATGGGTTGAATCTGGAAAGGTCTTTAAAAATATCTTGAATATTAAGGTTGCTTCAGAATAGTATCCAATTTCCATATAAGTCTCTGCCCTTTCAAGTAGTAAGCGCTCTTTTGTATCATCATTTTGTGAATATATATATGCCATTCTAAGATGGGTTATTTTATCGAGTGGTTTTTTAAGCAAATCGTATGCATTAGCATAAATGAAATGGTATAAAGATAGCTCATGAGATGCCGGTTTATATTTTGATAGTATATGAATTGCCTCATATGGATTATGTGAGTCTATATAATCTTTTGCTTTTTCAAGAGAGTAAGTCTTAACATCATTTGCAAAAACATTAGAGAATAAAAGGATTGTAAAGCAGGCTGATATACAGGTTATTATCCTCATGCCTTTATTTTCAGCAACAAATATGCCTGAAGATAAACCATTGAATTTTAATGATTGCATGCGTACCAGATGTGTCAGATAACTGACAAGAGTTTAGTTGTTTGGCAGGCTTATAACAGTTTTTTGAAGTTCGATCCCCATCTTTTTCATCTTTTCTATAAGTGTTGTTCTATTCAAACCCAATATCTTTGCAGCCCTATTTTTTATACCACCTGTCTTTCCAAGAGCTTCCAATATAAGTTTTCTCTCAATGTTTCTAACTACTGAATTAATATCTATACCACATTCCGGGATGCCAATATTTATTGCATGTACTTCATTAGAAAGGCGATTTGTTTTATGGTATGATATATGATGAAATTTTTCAGGAAGGTCAGATAGGGTAACAATAGAATCGGTCTTTAATATTGTGAGCCTCTCTAACAGATTTTCAAGCTCCCTGACATTTCCTGGCCAGCTATAGAGCATCAGGTGTTCATAAGCCTCAGGGGTAAACTTAAGAACCTCCCTTTTCCTCTTTTTTGCAAACTTATCAGCAAAATAATCTATAAGAAGAGGGATGTCTTCAACCCTTTCTCTCAGAGGTGGAATGTAAAGAGGGATCACATTAATCCTGTAATATAGGTCTTCTCTGAATTTGCCATCTTTTGTGGCTTGCTCAAGGTCTTTATTTGTGGCTGCAAGTATTCTGACATCCACGTTGATAGTCTTAACTCCTCCTACTCTTTCGAACTCCCTTTCCTGTAATACCCTTAAAAGTTTAACCTGCAATGATGGATCTAATTCTCCAATCTCATCAAGAAAAAGGGTTCCCTTATGAGCAAGTTCAAAACGTCCCACTCGTGTCTGTAGTGCACCTGTGAATGCACCCTTTTCGTGTCCAAAGAGTTCTGACTCTAAAAGATCCTTAGGGATCGCAGCACAGTTGAGAGGGACAAAAGGTCCTTGAGAGCGTTCACTATTGAAGTGAATAATCTTAGCAATAAGTTCTTTTCCCGTTCCACTCTCACCTATAATTAGAACGGTGCTGTCAGTTTCGGAAATCCTTTCAACCATTCTATAGACCTTTTGTATAGATGGTGAATTACCGATAAAACCACTAAAGATACACTTTCTCCCGGGTAATTTCTTGGGGGGTAGATCATCTTGTTTCAAATCTATTTCGAAAATTTTTCTAATAGTATCTTTATTCTCTTTATTAGCCATATCAGACACCAGAGAGTCATGAAATCTTGTTATTAATGTTGATAATTTATATATATCCTCTCTAATCGATTCAAGACACAACAGTTCTTTATCTGAGAAGAGACTCAACTGTTCAGAAGATAAATTTAAAAAGAGGGCTTCGGCATAAGTAAGTGGTTTCTTTATTTCCTGTGCCAGGGTAAATAGAATATCCTTTTTTTCATCAAGATTGGGTTGCGAACCTGAATATGTAGTACTTATTGGCTTATTTCCTCCTTCTTTAACCCTCATCTATATTTTTCCATGATATATTAATAATTAAAAGGGTTAAGAAATTGACAAAGAGTTTATTTATCATTTGATGGAAAGACCTCTTCAAACTTTTTACCTAAAGCCTTTGCGACCTTCAATTTAGAATTCCTACTCGTTGAAATGCCCTTTTCCATCTTAGAAATCGTTTGTGGAACGAGTCCAGAACGCCTTGCTAATTCAGCTATACTCAATGCTGCCATCTCTCTGAATTCCTTAACCCTGTTTGAACTAAATTTCATCTCTTTTCCCTTTTTCAATTTTTCCATAAGCGATAAGTTAATATCATTAAAATTAAAACAATGTCAAGTAAAAAATAATACTTTATATATTTATTAATTAATATTAATTAAAGTTAAATTATATTTTAATCGAATGTTGTCATTAGCTATATTTCACAATCTCAAATATTGCAGCACACCTTTGACAAATTAGATAAACCCGAATTACGCAAGGACTTACTATAAAGCCTTGTAGCCGCAGGCTTTAGACTTCGTTTTAAATCGCATAAAAGTGGTTTAAAAGTTGTATAAAATCGGGTCTCATAACTCTTATATAGAATATTTTGGACAGCAATGAGTTTGATAAAAATAAGATTAGATTATGGTATAATTTTAATGAACCTTTATAACAAAAATCCGACAACCATAAATAATGCCTATCCAGCCAACTGATAAGATAGGATATATACCTCCTTTAACAAAGAAGAAGGATATTAAGGATTTGCCATCAAAAAAAAGACCCAAGAGAGAGAAAGAACCAAAGAAAGAACCCCAGAGGATAATAAATATTGAGGCATGAGATGGATGAGCATATTTCTAAAACAAACGAACCTGAATTAAATAAAAAAGAAAAAAAGACCTCTAAAAAGATAGTTAAGTCTAAAGTAAAAGATAAAACAGGCATAGAAAAGGGGCTTCTTCTTTTAGAGCTTGCAGAGATAAAGGAAATATCAGACAGGATATTCGAAAGGATTGAAAAGAAGATAGAGGTATTGAAGGCTTTAGAGGCATCTGTAGATGAAAAGATTAATGCATTAAGGAAGATAGGACAGGAAAAACCTTCAGAGACCCCTTCAGATGAAACAGATCAAAGAAATAATATTGTTCTATCTCTTAAACAGAGGGGGCTTGGAATAGAAGAGATATCAAGCATTCTGAAAATTCCAAAAGGAGAGGTAGAGCTTATTCTTAATCTTCATAAGAGCAGTGAAGATACCAATGTTGTTAGCAAAATACAGAGAGATAAGAAAATTTTGATTCAGAAACCTCAGGGAGTTAAATACCAATATAAAAATATCTTTCGAAAATTATTATGGTTTGTCCCATTCTTTGCCATTATTGTGATCGTTTATATTACTTTTATACAGAGAGATAACAATCGCACTTTCTTAACACCTCAGGGTTCTGAACAGACTCTTACTGCTCAACAAACATTAAGTCCTGAAGAAGAAAGAACTAAGGAAATTGAGCTTATTAGGGAGAAATACAATGTCTTATCTGGTCTCACAGAATCTAAAGAACCGACCAAGTATGTCTTAAAAAAGAAGGAATCTCAGGTCCAGAAAGAGGAGATTTCAAAACCTGAAAATATTGAGCTGACTGGAGATAAAAAAACTGTTATAGTTGTCACTAAATCCGCCACTATAAGAACAGACCACTCATTGAATTCCGAGCCATTAACTTGGGTTTCTCAAGGGGTTATATTGGAGGTAAAAGACGAATTTATAGATGAGGCTAACAAGAAATGGTATAAAATTCTTACCTCAGATGGAAAGGAAGGCTGGATCGCTGAAAAAGTTGTTAAGCAACCCTGATAATTTTTAGTTATCCATATTTTTTCAGGAAACTCTTACCTTAAAGGAAATTTTTTCCTATCAAAAAAGAGCTGATTAAGAAAAATCTTCACTATATGTGGTGAATTGACCAAATTAAATTCCTTAAATGTTTTTCTGGCATTAAGTTTGCTTTCATTTCTATAAATGCATAAAGGGATTTATATCGCACTATCAGGAGCTGTATTGAAATATGCACAAATGGAGATACTATCTCACAACATCGCAAATGCAGACACAATCGGTTATAAAAGGGACGATGTCTCATTTAAAGATTATCTTATACCTCAGGATATTGTAAATAATCAACCTGATGGTAGAGCAATGAGTTATTTTTCAAAATTCAGAATCGATATGTCATCGGGTGTCCATGTAAAAACAGGTAGTCTTCTGGATGTTGCAATTGAAGGTAATGGCTTTATCGTCCTGGAAGGCAATCGTTATACAAGGAGGGGCGATTTCAAGAAAGATAGAGAAGGATACCTGACTACTCAGAATGGAATAAAGGTAATGGGGCAGAAAGGTCCTATAAAATTGCCAGAGGGAGAAGTAGAGATAAGTCAGTCAGGAGATATCTCAGTAAACGGGAACAAAATTGATTCTCTAAAGATAGTAGATTTTAAACAAACAGAAGATATAACAAAGGCAGGAGGGGATATATTTTTTTCAAAGGGACGTCCTGTTAATGCAAAGGCAATAGTTAAACAGGGCTATGTTGAAAAATCAAATGTTGGTGTAGTGAAAGAAATGGTAGGAATGATAGAGATGCTAAGGGAGTTTGAGATGTTTCAAAAGGCTATTCAATATTTTGATGAGGCACAGGGTAAGGTAACAAATGAGATTGGTCGGGCATAAATAAATTTATATAAATTGATTTTAGGGAGGGATTAAATGTTAAGGTCACTGTATATAGCAGCTACAGGAATGGAGGCGCAGAAGCTTAATATTGATGTAATTGCAAATAACCTTGCAAATGTCAATACAGTTGGGTTCAAGAAAAGCAGAGCCGATTTTCAGGAGTTATTTTATCAGGACCTAAAAACCCCCGGTGCAACATCTGCTGAAGGATCTGAAGTCCCATCAGGAATCCAGATGGGTCTTGGTGTAAGACCTATTGCTGTCCAGAAAATATTTTTGCAGGGTGATTTTGCAAATACAGGAAATAGCCTCGACCTTGTAATTGAAGGAGATGGTTTTTTCCAGATCATGATGCCTGATGGAACCATTGGATATACAAGGTCTGGAGCCTTTAAGCTCGACAGTGAAGGTCGTATAGTAAATTCAGACGGATACCCTCTTGAACCAAACATAACAATCCCTACTGATACATTAAATATAACAGTAGGTTCAGACGGAAAGATTACAGTTCTCCAGGCTGGAAGCTCAACTCCATCGGAGATAGGACAGATAGAGCTCGCTCGTTTTATAAACCCAGGCGGACTAAAGTCTATTGGAAGAAATCTATTTATCCCCACTGCATCTTCAGGTGATCCCTTATTAGGGACTCCTGGCACAGAAGGTTTTGGCACAATAAATCAGGGTTTTGTGGAACTGAGCAATGTAAATATAGTAGAGGAAATGGTAAACATGATTATTAGTCAGAGGGCATATGAGGTCAATTCAAAGGCTATTCAGACATCCGATGAGATGCTCCAGATTGTCAATAATCTGAGGAGATAGTTATGATGATAAACTTTCATAAATCAAAGTCTATCTATATTAAAATGGTATCTGTCTTCTGTACTTTTTCTTTTGCCTTTTTCTTGATTTATTCTTCAGCAACAGCTTTATGGAACCCAAAAGAGTTGTTTCTTAGCTATCTGAAAAACAATTATCCATGGGGAAAGATAGAAATCAGCGACTTTTTTATTAACGGAAAGGTTCCCGAGGAAACCCCTGAAAATATCAGTCTGGATAAAGGACCACCGGGTAAGACTATCTTTAAAATGGAGTTCGGAAATGGTTCGGTGGTTACAGGAACGGCGAATGTAAAGGTATTTGAAGAGGTAGTTTTTTCTAAGAAATCCCTCAAGAAAGGACATTACTTAAAGAAAGAAGACCTTTACAAAAAGACTATTGAAACAATAAGAATTCCGACAGGGGCTGTGAATAATATAGACAATGTAGTCGGTAAGACCCTTACCCGCTCAATAATTGCAAATATTCCTATAACGGACAATATGCTCGCATCCGCTCCCATCCTTAAAAGAGGACATAAGGTTAACCTTATTGTTGAGTCTTCTTCATTTATCATTACAACACTCGGTGAGCTTAAAGAAAATGCTTATGTTGGAGATACAGTAAAGGTTGTTAATACTGCATCAAAAAAGGTCATAAGTGGGCTACTTGTGGATGAAAGTACTGTAAAGGTGGAGTTCTAATGAGAATAGTTGAGGTTCATAAAAAAATAATCGTAAGTTATCTATTAATTCTCATTTGTTACATGTTTCTTTCCTCCTGTGCAACAACCCCAGACCTTCCACCACCTCCCCCAAAATATGTTCAGGAAGAAAAAGTGGTACCACCTTCTTTAAATTCACTCTGGTGTGACAGAGCAAGTCTATATGAGGATGTAAAGGCACAGAGGTTAAACGACCTCGTAACAATACGGGTTATAGAGAGTATTTCAGGTTCAGGAAAGGCGGATACCAATGCATCAAAAAAATCTACCCTTGATGCTGAAGTAAAAGATGTTTTTGGTGCACCACTCGATCTAAATCTAAATAACCTCTGGGGAAAAGGTAATACATTTTCTCCTACTGCGAGTGGTTCTATGCAGTCTGAATTCAAAGGGAGCGGAGAGACAACAAGAGAAGGCAAACTCATTGGAACTATCACTGCAAAAGTTGTAGAAGTGCTGCCTAATGGTAATCTTGTCTTAGAATCGAGAAAAGAAATCACTATCAATAGAGAAAAACAGTTTTTTGTTCTAAGAGGTGTGGTCAGACCTTATGATATTGCACCTGACAACACTATATTAAGC
>JACAEY010000131.1 GCA_013388605.1 Nitrospirota bacterium
ATTTTTATAACTATTGAGTATTTCAAGATACTTTGAAAAGTCACTCTTATCTTTGAATATCTTTTGTCGCTGATTTCCACGGGTGATAACATGATAAAACGCTCCCTCAAATTCTATCCTCGGCTTGCGTGCCATGAGAAAGAATATCAGAATAGATATTTAAATGTCAATAGTCAAGACTGACCCCATTATTATTGGATTAGGATTTTTATGCGGATTTTTAGCACCCCCAGACTTTATCTTAGACCGAGAAGCCATTAAAAATCCAGATAACCTTTTGCCCAATATTAAATATAAAAAACCCTTCAGTTACCCGGGGGCTATCACTGGCATTGAAGCTTGTGATCAAGACCAGAAGGTTTGGCTCGTGATATGCAAAAATAAAAAAGAAGCCAAATCTATCATTAACAGCTATTCCAAGAAGGTTACAGTGGGGATAGGAGGTTCCCAATCCTCTGGCCTAACCTATCACCACTATAAGAAAATCCAGGCTGGATTATTCGGCAGGATAAAACTGATTGACAACGTTATATTCCATGTGGAGGCAAAGGCGAAATGGATGTACCATTTCAGGTAACCGAGAGAAAGGATTGAAAGATCGATGTGACCTGGCGACTGGCTGATGCCAAAGGGGCGGGTCTGATGACTCTGAATAAGGTTAGAAAAATCTACGTGATCCGATTGAAATTTTCAGATCGGGAAAAGATTTGTCGCGCCGTGGACATCACGAAGTCGGTAAGAGCCACGGCCGATGGTTTGAAAACAGCTTTCTCATTTGAAACCTTTTTCTCTCGAGGAGCCATCTTCTGGCATCCCCAGAAGATGATCAGAAAGAACTACCTCATCGGCCACGACATGATGGTTGGGTCTCTTAAAGGACCATTCAATCAGTCACCTATCCGTGCTCCTTATGGGGCTATTTCTTTAAAACTGTCTTAAAAACCTTAAATCATTCTCGAAAAATAGTCTTATATCATCTATGGAAAATTTGAGCATTACTAATCTTTCAACTCCCATACCAAAGGCAAACCCAGAATATACATTTTTATCATATCCAACCATTTCAAATACATGAGGGTTAATCATACCTGCGCCCAATATCTCTATCCAACCTGTATTTTTGCAAACCCTGCATCCATTTCCTGAGCAGAAGTTGCACCCTATGTCTACTTCAGCACTTGGCTCTGTAAAGGGGAAATAACTGGGTCTGAATCTAACAGGTGTCTTCAGATCAAAAAAACTATGTATAAAAGACTCAAGCACTCCCTTGAGGTGACTGAAAGAGATATCAGTATCTACCATAAATCCTTCAACCTGATGGAACATCGGGGTATGTGAGATATCTGAATCACATCTGTAAACTTTGCCAGGCGCGATAACATTTAAGGGTGGTCTTCTATTTTCCATAACTCTTATCTGAACAGGTGATGTATGAGTTCTCAGGACAACTTCTTCGGATATATAGAATGTATCCTGCATATCCCTTGCAGGATGGTCTTTGGGAATATTCAGTGCTTCGAAATTATAATAATCTAATTCAACTTCAGGACCCTCTTCTACCTCAAAGCCCATGTAAACAAATATAGAAATTATTTCAGAGAGAATCTTATTTACAGGATGTTCTCTACCAAAAGGAGTAAATTTTCCTGGGAGGGTTATATCTAATGTACTTGAGGATATAAGACGTTTATATTCATCTGTCTTTAAAATGTTCTCTTTTTTTTCGATTTCCTCAGAGACAAGCCTTTTTAAATCATTTATCCTACTTCCGTATTCTGGTCTTAATTCGGGTGCGATTGAAGTAAGGTTTCTGAGCATAGATGTAATCATACCCTTCTTGCCAAGATACTTAATCTTCAGTTGTCTGATGTCAGGAAGAGACCTCGCAGAGTTTAATTCCTTGAGAAAGGATTCTTTAAGAGTATGGACTTCATCCACTTTTTATCCAGTAAACAGCCCTATTCTATCCCTCATTTTTCAGTTTTTCAACTAGCTGTCTGAAGGAGGCGGGGTCATTATAAGCCATATCTGCAAGTGCCTTTCTGTTCAAGGCTATGTTTGCCTTTTTCATTTTTGATATGAACTGGCTATATTTCATTCCAAGTGCACGCAATGCAGCATTTATCCTTATAATCCAGAGTGCCCTGAATTCCCTCTTCCTGTTTTTACGATCTCTGTATGCATATAAAAGAGACCTGTCAACAGCCTGTTTCGCAATCCTGAAAAGACGGCTTTTTGCAGAATAGTATCCTTTTGCCTTCTCTAATACTCTCTTTCTTCTTCTCCTTGTTTTATATCCACCTTTTGCTCTCGGCATTTATTCCTCCTGTTAATCAGTAACAAGTAGATATTTTTGTTATTGAATTTACATGCCCACTGTCACTTTTATTTATATGGCAATAGTCTTTCAACCCTTTTTTGTTCACTCTTTGAAACAAGGGTGGTTTTCCTGAGTCCCCTCGTCCTCTTTGAAGACTTTCCAGTAAGAAGATGGCTTTTGTAAGCCTTTCTCCTTTTAATTTTGCCTCTCCCTGTTATTTTAAATCTTTTTGCTGCTCCTCTGTGAGTTTTAAGTTTTGGCATCCTGTCTCTCCTCTAAAAACAAGCAGTATTACCGCTACCTATTGTTTTGGTGTCAATATCATAGTTATATGGTTTCCTTCTAATCTTGGTGATTGTTCAATATTAAATTTACCTGTCAATGTATTCAGTATCTTTTCAAATACCTTCATACCATACTCAGGCCTGATAATCTCTCTACCTCTGAAAAACATCGTTATCTTTGCCTTATCGCCTTCATCAAGGAAACGTCTTATATTTTTGACCTTCAATCCAAGGTCATGTTCTGTAATTTGTGGTCTTATTTTAATCTCTTTAATCTCTGCCGTTTTCTTCTGTGCCTGTCTTTTACTTAACTGATATCTATATTTACCGAAATCTAATATTTTACAGACAGGTGGCTTTACATTTGGAGCTACTTCTACAAGATCAAGACCTCTATCGTTTGCAATCTTTAATGCATCAGCAAGTGGCATTACGCCAAGTTGTTTTCCATCAATATCTACAAGTCTTACCTCCTTTGCCCTTATTCTTTCGTTTGCCCTTATCTCTTTATTTATGCTTACACCCCCTGAATTTTTAACAGAACCTGATATCTAAATCTAAAGGTTCTAATTTTATCATTTGAATTTTTCTAAAAATTAAAACAATAGTTTGGCATTTTAACATAATATTTATCTATAGTTCATTACTCTTGTTTATTATTTTATCTTTTATTAATGTTATAAAATCATCTATGGTTAAGGGACCTATATTTTCACCGCTACGTTTTCTGACCGTTATCTTTACTTCAGAAACCTCTTTATCGCCTATTATAACCAGATAAGGCACCTTCCTCAAGGTTGCATTTCTAATTTTGTAACCTATCTTTTCATTTTCTATATTCAATACGGTTCTTATACATTCAGACTTCAGCCTTTCTTTAATTAACATTGCATATGCTGTATGCCTCTCAGAGATTGTAAGAATTTCAACCTGGACAGGTGCCAACCAGACAGGGAATGCACCAGCATAATGTTCTATAAGCACTCCAAAGAATCTCTCCAGAGAGCCCATTAATGCCCTGTGTATCATGATTGGCCTATGTTCTTTTCCGTCTTTTCCCCTGTATGTTATGTCAAACCTTTCAGGAATATTAAAGTCAACCTGAATAGTGCTACATTGCCAAGGTCTATTAAGAGAATCTTTAACCTTTATATCTATCTTAGGTCCATAAAAGACACCCTCCCCCACATCTAATTCATAAGAAAGCCCTTTTATGCTGAGTGCCCTTTTAAGTGCATTCGTTGCTCGCTCCCAGTTTTCAATACTTCCTACATATTTTTCAGGTCTCGTTGAAAGATAGATTTCATAATTTTCAAAACCAAATGTCCGTAAAATAAAAATAGTAAATTCTAATACACCTAATATCTCATCCTCTATCTGATCCTCTCTGCAGAATATATGAGCGTCATCCTGTGTAAACCCCCTGACTCTTAAAAGTCCATGAAGAACTCCTGAACGTTCGTATCTATAAACAGTCCCGAGTTCAGCATATCTTAAAGGAAGTTCTCTATAACTTTTTAATGAACTTTTATAAACATGAATATGAAAAGGACAATTCATTGGCTTGATCTGATAATCGATCCCCTCAATCTCCATTGGTGAATACATGTATTCACTATAAAAATCAAGATGTCCACTCTTCTGCCATAGCTGAAGCTTGGCTATATGTGGTGTGTAAAGTATTTTATAATCAGCTCTGTCGTGTTCAGCAAGCCAGAAATCTTCTATAGCCCTCCTTATGATAGCACCATTGGGATGCCACATGATAAGCCCTGCTCCAATATCATCACTTATGCTGAAAAGATCAAGATCTTTTCCAAGTCTTCTGTGGTCGCGTTTCTTAACCTCTTCAAGAAAACTGAGGAACTTTTCTAATTCATCTTTATCTGTAAAAGATGTACCATAAATCCTTTGAAGCATCTTGTTTTTCTCATTTCCACGCCAGTAAGCACCTGCTATATTTAAAAGCTTAAAAGCTGTGACTTGGCCTGTTGATTCGATATGTGGTCCCCTGCATAGGTCTATAAATCCGCCCTCTTCATATAAACTCACTTCATCGTCCTGTATCTCTTCAAGAATTTCGACCTTATAATGTTCACCCAATTTTTTAAAGAGCTCTATTGCTTCTTTCCTCGATATAATTCTCTTAATAAAAGGATTGTCCTTTTCAATAATCTCTCTCATCTTTCTTTCAATTAGTTCCAGATCTTCAAGTGTAAATGGCTTATCAGTATCAAAGTCATAATAAAACCCATCTTCTGTGGCAGGACCTATTGCAAGTTTTGCATCTGGAAAGAGCTCTTTTACTGCATGAGCCATTATGTGGGATGTACTGTGTCTGAAGATTTCCCTCTCATATTTTGAGTCAAAATTGAAATCTCTAATTAAGAACCTCCAATAAAATTTTTAATTTTCAACATAGCTGTCCAAGATATTTTGAAATATGGCTATATGCCAATATCCTGTCAATTCATTGTGTTTATGAGGTATCCAGCTACACTACATTTATAATTTTGGACAAATATGAATTTTGTAATTACTCCACCCGATGAAACATACTTATAATACATGAATTATTCTTATATTTCAATGACTTAAATATTTTAAAAAATTTTGAGATCGTATTTTTTAAAAGTATTTGTTCTATAGATATATCAAATATTTTATAATTAAATATGGCTTTACTTGAAATAAAAAAATACCCTGATAATATTTTAAAAGAAAAAACTGTCTTAATAGATGATATAGATGGTGAACTACAACACCTAATAGATAACATGACAGAGACAATGTACTCGGTCAGGGGCATTGGGCTTGCAGCAAACCAGGTCGGGATACCAAAGAGACTCTGTGTAGTTGATACAAGCATAAGAGATGAGAAAGGTTCACTTATTGTTCTTATAAACCCTATTATTATTTCAAAAGAGGGTAAAGAGGAGGCAGAAGAAGGGTGTCTCAGTCTGCCGGGGTACTTACAGACTATCAAAAGATCCGCGAAGATATTTTTAAAGGCTCTTAATAGAGAGGGCAAACCTATGGAAATAGAAGCCACAGGACTTCTTGCGAGAGTCTTCCAGCATGAAATTGACCATCTTGATGGTCTCTTAATAATTGACAGGATAAGCCCAATTAAAAGAGAGTTTTTCAAGAGACGTTACAAAAAATCACTTAGAGAAGCTGTCTTTAATTTCAAACCTTAGTTTTAAGATAATGCGAATAGTGTTTTTTGGTACACCTGAATTTGCAATTCCGTTTTTAAATACTCTTCTTAATTCAGAAAATGAAATAGTTGCTGTTGTTACACAACCAGATAAAAGGGCTGGAAGAGGCCGCATAATACATCCTTCACCGGTTAAAGAAATCGCTATGAAGAATGGAATCAGAATAATGCAGCCGCAAAATATAAAAGATGATAACTTTATACAGGAGCTCTCAAACTTGAAACCTGAAATAATAACTGTTGTTGCTTACGGAAAGATATTGCCTTCCCAGATACTCCATCTCCCGCCTCTTGGGTGTGTTAATGTTCATGCCTCACTCCTGCCAAAGTATAGAGGAGCTGCCCCAATACAGTGGGCAATTATTAAAGGTGAAAGTGAAACAGGAGTAACCACGATGCTTATGGATGAAGGACTTGATACCGGTAAAATCCTGCTACAGGAAAAGACAGCGATTACAGATCAAGACAATTCAGAAACCCTAAGTAAAAGGCTTTCACATATAGGTGCCTCATTACTTTTGAAAACAATAAAAAGACTAAAAGAAGGTTCTATTAAGGCTATTCCTCAGGAAGGTATTCCAACTTATGCCCCTCCTCTGAAAAAAGAAGATGGAAAAATTAACTGGACAAAAACTGCAAAAGAAATTTTCAACTTAATAAGGGGTCTTTATCCCTGGCCTTGTGCCTATTGTTATTTAAACAATGAAAGAATTAAAATCATAAGTGCGAAGTTTCTTGACGGTGTGGGAATCCCGGGAAGAATTGAGAAATCTAAGAAAGGTGAATTGACTATTGGTACAGGGAGAGGTTTAATATCAATTGTTGAGTTACAACCTGAAGGCAAAAGGAGAATGTCTGTAGAAGCCTTCCTTATTGGAAGAAAGTTAGAAGAAGGAACATCAATCAATGAGTCTTAGATGGTTTATACTCAAAATTGTTTATCCTTTTCTTATGCTTGCGGGTTCTTTGTCAAAAAGAAAAAAAGAATTATTTCAAAAGTTTATTATAAACATTAATAATAAGCTTGTTAGAAAACAAAGATACAATGTAAAAAATATACTTATTCTTCTTTCACACTGTCTTCAGAGGGATAAATGCAAAATCAGGCTTACTCATAATGTTTATAATTGTGAGAAATGTGGAAAATGTGAGATTCGAGACCTAATTCAGATTGCTGATGAAAATCATCTCAGCCTGTTTGTTGCTACAGGTGGCTCTCTTGCAAGAAGAATTGTAAATGAGGCAAAACCAGAGGCGATTATTGCGATTGCTTGTGAAAACGAACTGAGCAGTGGTATTGCTGATACTTATCCTTTGCCAGTTATCGGAATTGCAAATGAACGACCATATGGACCATGTATAAACACTACTGTTGATTTAGAAAAGATAAAAGATGCTGTAAATTTTTTCAGTAATAATTCTTCTCATTAATTATTTTTATTTATTAAAAAGGTAAAATGCAGGATTCATATAATGAAGTAGACAAATCACCTCTTCGGAAGGAATTAACTAATCTTATAAAAATTCCTTTCTACATGCTTTCATTTATTATATTAGGACTTATCTTTGGTTTTTTAACATTCAAGGTTCTTAGTTTTAGCCGAACAGTAGAAGTTCCTGATTTGTATGGAAAAAGTCCTGTAGAGGCATCAAAGCTTCTCAGA
>JACAEY010000140.1 GCA_013388605.1 Nitrospirota bacterium
AATCGCTTCAGTCATTGAGATAAAACTGAGCTGAAAAGATTTTTCAGTCTCTGTCAGGGTTTCTGCAAGGGAATTCTTAAATGCCTTATCAATACTTGTAGCAACATCTGCTGCAAGGTCAGGGTTTGATAGCCCTATCATATACCAGCCTACCTGGTCTGCTCTTAAAGGGGCGATCTTTCTCAAAGTCTCATTGAGGTATCCCCAGTGAAAGATAAAGGCTGATTCATCAACGGTCTTGTCTCTTCCAGTGTAAATACCCCTAATTACAAAATCCCATTCACCCGGGAAAATCGTTCCCTTCAGGGTTATTATATCTCCAACTTTCCAGCCATATTTTTTAACAAGAATACGACCTGCTACAGCTCCTTTCCTGTCTCGAAGAAAAGCCTTTTTCTGTTCTTCAGGAATTACAACCTCTGGATATAGCAGAAGATAACTTTCAGGTTCAACTGCATAATTGGCAAAGAAGTGTTTTTCATCTATGTATATACCCCCAAACCAGTTACCATATGAAACAAGTTTGACCCCATCAACCTGACGAATTTTATCTTTGTAAGAAAGAGGGAGAGGAAAAATAAGAGATATGGAATTTCTTGTTATAAGGCGACTGGCTGATGATGCCTCTACACCAGCATACCATGCACTTATAACTGTTCTCAGAAGACCAAAGGCAAGTATAGCAATTGCCACTCCAAGAATTGTAAGAAATGTTCTAAGTTTATGAAGCAGAGTATTCTTAATAATAATCTTGAGGATGTGCATTGAGGACACCTTTGTCGAGATATCTAATAACATGAGCCATCTTCGCTGCCCTTGGGTCATGAGTTACCATAATAATAGTCTTTCCAAGTTCATGAACAAGACGCTCCATAAGATTCAATATTTCAATAGCAGAAACACGGTCCAAATCCCCGGTAGGTTCATCAGCTACAAGTATTACGGGGTCTGTGATAATAGCTCTTGCAATAGCCACACGTTGCTGCTGACCTCCTGAAAGTTGTCCTGGATAATGATCCATCCTGTCCTCGAGATTCACCAATCTAAGGGCTGTTTCAACATGTTCACGCCTTTCCTTTTTTGAGAGTCGAGTAAGAAGCAAAGGCAGTTCTACATTCTCAAAAGCGGTCAATACAGCGATTAGATTATAAAACTGAAATATAAATCCAACATTAAAGGCACGCCAGCTTGTAAGATCAGTTTCAGAAAGTGAGGTAATATCAATACCTCCAACAACTATAGTGCCTCTGTCTGCCCTGTCTATACCAGCAATCAGATTAAGAAGGGTGGTTTTACCAGAGCCTGACGGACCCATCAGGGCAAGAAATTCTCCTTGTTCAATATCGAGGTTAATATCTTTTAATACTTGAAGTGTCTGGTTACCACGACGATAAGATTTAAAAAGATTTTTTATTTCTACAATATTGAACTTTTTTTCATTCACTTTTCAACAATCTTCACTCTTCTACCATTTTTTAATTTTGCAGAGGGTTTCAGAACAACTTTATCACCTAATTTCAGGCTATTGAGAACTTCAATCATGTCATTAAATTTCTCCCCCATTTTGATAGGCATTGCGAAAGCACGATTGTCCTTCACCATGAAAACCAGCTTTTCACCATTGCGGGTAACTATTGCATCTGAATTTAGAACCTTTCGAGGACTCTGTTCTTCACCTCTTACAGCCCTTGAAAGAAAAGATACTTTTGCACTCATCTCTGGTAAGATTCTGGGATCGGTATCTATAAAACGCACTTTCACCATTACTGTTCCTTTACTCCTATCAGCAGTGGGGACAATCATATGAACTGCTCCCCTGAAACGTAATTCTGGCAATGCATCAAGCTGGATTTCACAGGGTTGTCCCTCCTTTACATTACCAAGATTAGATTCTGATACATCCACCTCAACCTGTAAGGAGTTCATATCTGCTATGGTAACTACAGCAGCCTTTGCCTCAGCAGCAGCACCTATCGGTGTTACAATATCACCGACATCAGCATTCTTGGTTAATACAACTGCATCAAAAGGAGCACGTATAAGTGTATATTCAATATTAACATTTGCAGCTTGAAGCGCTGCTATGCTGGCTTTGACTGTAGCCTCTGCAGCTTCAACCCCTGCGACCGCCCTCTTATATCGCGCTTCCGCTGCATCATAATCAGCCTGTGATATATAATCATGTGAAAGAAGTTCTTTATACCGATTAAATGTAAGTGTAGCATCCTGAAGCTCAGCCTTTGTCTGCTCAAGATTATGGCGTGCTACATTCAGGTTTGCTTCTGCCTGCTCTTTAGCAGCAATAACATCCTCATTCTCAAGGCGTGCAATAATCTGTCCTTTTTTAACTCGACTACCCTCTTCAACATTTATTGACACAAGAAGTCCTGTAACCTTTGAAGCAACTGCGGCCTTTCTTTGTGCTGCTACATAACCACTTGCATTCAACAGAGTGAATGCCTGCGAAGGATATATCTGCATAACACTAACAACTTCTACAGATACAGCAGGCATTAAAATGCCTTCAAGATAAAGAAAACCTGCTAAAATGGTTGCGAATAATGCACCCAATAAATAAAATAGTTTTTTATGTCTTCCTGTCCGAAATGTAGCAGGAGACTTTTCAATCTTTAATTTAGAAATATCCTGTTCCACTCTATGTAATTAATTTCCTTAACACTGAATCTGTAATCGCACAATA
>JACAEY010000128.1 GCA_013388605.1 Nitrospirota bacterium
GATTCCTTCTGGAGCTCAACCCGTACCTCGATACAGGTCAGGAATGACACTTAAACTGAATGAGAGATTATGATTTTGCAGAGGAATAATTAATGGATAAAATTCCTATAAAGATTGATGATAAAGATATTCTAACATTAAAAGGTGCAACAATCTTAGAGCTTGCATTAGCAAATAATATCTACATACCACACCTCTGTTATCATCCAGATTTAAAACCTGCAGGAATTTGTAGACTCTGCCTGATTGAGTTAGAAGATGGAAAATTAGTACCTTCTTGTAAAACATGTGTTGAAGAAGGTATGGTAATAAAAACAAAGAGTCCAAAACTGGATAGCGTCCGCCGCCCTATCGTTGAAATGCTTGTTGCCAATCATCATACCGATTGTCGCGGATGTCCAAAGACTGGGCGATGTGGATTGCAAAGGATTAAGGCATTCATGCGTATTGATAAAAAGAGTATCCAGCGGTTAATGCTACCAGAGGAAAATTTGCCTCCTGATTCATCTAATCCATTTTTCGAGAGAAACCTTAACAAATGTGTACTTTGCGGGATCTGTGTCAGGACATGTCAGGAAATAAAGAAGGTAAATGCTATTGATTTTGTCGGAAGGGGCTACAAAACAAAAGTTACCACATTCGGGGATAAACCTATTGCTGAGTCAAGATGTGTCTCATGCGGAGAGTGTGTTGTTAGATGCCCTGTTGGTGCACTTGTAACAAAAAATTATAATAGACCTACCACTGAAGTCAGAACAATATGTCCTTATTGCTCTGTTGGATGTAGTATGTATCTTGGTATCCGCGATAATGTTATTGTAAGTGTCAGAGGTAATAAAGAAAGTCCTGTAAATAATGGTATTCTCTGCGTTAAAGGCAGATTTGGAGTGAGTTTTATCAATTCATCAGAGAGATTAAAGTCACCTCTTATAAGAAAAGGGCTGATAAAACATGAGGATGGTAATTTCCAGATACCCGCCTTCAATTCCCCCCTTACAAAGGGGGGACAAAAGGAGGTTAAAGGGGAATTTGTAGAGGTCTCATGGGACGAAGCTCTCGAATTTGTTGCAAGGAAGTTGAAGAACTATTCGGGTAAAGAATTTGCACTTTTTACATCTCCATATTGTTCAAATGAAGACAATTATGTTGCACAAAAATTTGCGCGAGTAGTGATGGGAAGCAATAATATTGATAATCCTGCAAGGTTATGTCATGGACCAACAATATCTGCAATGCTTGAAACTAATAGAGAAATTATAATTGGTAGTACATTTGAGGAAATAGAGAAAGCCTCCTGCATTATGGTTGTAGGCACTAATATTTCAAATTCTCATCCTATTGCAAGTTTAAGGGTAAAAAGGGCTGTTGAGAAAGGGGCAAAACTCATAGTTATTAATCCAAAAGAGATTGATCTCTGCAATATAGCAGATGTCTGGCTAAGATTGTATCCTGGAACCGACGTTGCCCTCTTAATGGGAATGTGTAAGGTAATTCTTGATAAAGAATTATTTGACAGTAATTTTATTGATGAGAGGTGTGATGGATTTGAAGGGTTTAGAGATTCTCTGGATGATTTTCCTCTCGGCAGGGTTGAACGTATTACAGGTGTTCCAAGAGATATGATAGAAAATACTGCAACGCTTTACGCTACCAGTAAAACATCATCAATATTATGGTCTGCTGGAATTACAAAATATTCTCATGGTACGAATAATGTAATAAGTCTTATGAATCTTGCTATTTTGACTGGTAACATTATTAATCCGTCAGCCTTACATCCTTTATGGGGTAGAAGCAATGCATTTGGAGAATGTTATATGGGATGTCTGGCTGATTATTATCCCGGTTTTCAACACATATCATCTTCCTCAGCGAGAGAGAGATTTGGAAATATATGGGGGAAAAATCTAAACCCTGAAAAAGGGCTTACATTTGCAGAAATTCTCATGGCAACCAAGGAAGGAAGAGTAAAAGCATTGTATATTATAGGTTCTAATCCAGCAGTAAGCGTTGCACCAGCAGAGAAAGTAAAGCAGGTTCTTGAGAGTTCTGAGTTTATTGTAGTTCAGGACATGTTTTTAAATGAGACTGCACAGTTTGCTCATGTCATTTTACCTTCGGCAAGCTTTGCTGAAAAAGATGGTACTTTTACAAATTCAGAAGGGAGGACTCAGAGAGTCAATAAGGCTATAGACCCCGTTGGTGATGCAAAGCCTGATTGGCAGATCATATGTGAATTAGCTAAAAAGTTTGGAAGCAAAGGTTTTGATTTCAATAGAATTGAAGAGATAATTTCAGAGATCGATTTAGTAGTTCCTCCTATGAACACCTTCTTAAATATAGAGGGAAAGAGGTTCAAATTTATCCCAATAGAGTATAAAAGGTCAGTAGAATTTACAGATATTGAATATCCATTGATTTTGATAACAGAAAATAACATATATTCGAGTGGCTTACTTTCAAAAAAGGTAGAGGGGTTAAATATTTTAAGAGCTAATGGATATATTCACATCAATCCTAAAGATGCGATGGATTTTGGAACTTCAGATGGGGAGATTGTAAAGGTGATTTCCCGCTGGGGAAAGTTAGAGGGAAGAACAGAGATAACAGATGCTTCTCCACCGGGAATAGTTACAATGGAATATGAAGAGGTAATCAATCAACTTCTAAATCCTGCCCAGGATGAGATCGCTAAGGCTTTAGAGACAAAGATATGTGCAGTAAGAGTTACTCCTTTTAAGGAAACGAGATATGAATAAAACAATGCTTGCAATTTTAAAGGTCCTTGATAAACACCCTGATAAAATCATTGGTTCAAGGGAGATATCACGTCAATTGAAGATGCTCGGGATCGAGCTTACTGAGAGGACTGTGAGATACCATCTCAGGATACTTGATGAGAGGGGTTACACAAAGGTGTTTGGAAAAGAGGGAAGAAAGATAACGCAAAAAGGCAGGGATGAATTATCTCAAGCCCTTGTCTCAGAAAAAGTCGGATTTATAATCAGCAAGATAGAGACACTCTCTTATCTTACAGACCTCGATATAGAGAAGAATGAAGGAAATGTAATACTAAATGTATCGTATTTTCCTAAAGAAAAACTCAAAGAAGCCCTGCGTATTATGAAGCCTGTCTTTTCGTCTCATTATGTCATGTGCGACAGGGTTGTTATGTGTAAAGGGAGTAAGAAGATTGGTGAACTCGTAGTGCCTGATGGTCAGATAGGTTTTGGAACCGTATGTAGCGTCACCATAAATGGGATATTCCTCAAGGCTGGAATACCTGTCACATCTAAGTTTGGTGGAGTATTACAGATAGAGAATTCTGAACCAACAAGATTTACCGCCCTTATCAGTTATGAAGGTTCATCACTTGACCCTCTTGAAATATTTATAAAGAGCAAGATGACCGATGTTTTAGGTGCTGTTAAAAACCGTTCCGGTAAAATCCTTGCAAGCTTTAGAGAGATTCCTGTTGTCAGTTTAGAGAATGCGAGAGAGTTGAGTAATAACCTCACGAAGAATGGGATCGGTGGAGTTTTAATCATAGGTAATCCTAACCAGCCTCTTCTTGAGATGCCTGTTTCAGTGGATAAGGCTGGTATGGTAATAGTGGGAGGACTTAATCCAATAGCAGCTCTTGAAGAGGCAGGTATCCCAACGCTAAGCAAGGCAATGTCAACCCTTTATAAATTCTCAGAGCTTATAAAATTTAAGGAACTCTTATAAAATTCTTAACCACCCTTTCCTATATGGTATAATTCTTCAATGTTCCCAATTCACAGGCCCAGGAGATTAAGAAAAAATGAAACAATCAGGAAAATGGTCAGAGAGACCTCCCTTTCTCCTGATGATTTTATTTATCCACTCTTCGTTACTTTTGGTAAGGGTGTTAAAAAAGAGATTCTGTCAATGCCTGGATGTTTTCAGGAATCTGTTGATAAAGTGGTCAAAAACGCTAAGGAGGTTTTTTCTCTTAATATTCCTTCAGTAATACTTTTTGGTATCCCTGAACATAAGGATGAGATGGGCTCGGGTGCGTATGATGAGCACGGAGTAGTCCAGAATGCTGTAAAGGCTATAAAAGATGCAGTTCCAGAGTTATATGTAATTACAGATGTCTGCATGTGTGAATATATGAGCCATGGTCACTGCGGGTTGGTAAGAAATGGTGAGGTTGAAAATGATCCAACACTGGAACTTTTATCAAAAGAGGCTGTTTCCCATGCAAAGGCTGGTGCGGACATGGTTGCTCCTTCTGATATGATGGATGGAAGGGTAAGGGCTATTAGACTTGCTCTTGACAGGGAAGGATTTAAAGATATTCCTATAATGTCTTATTCTGCAAAATATGCATCTGCATTTTATGGACCCTTCAGGGAGGCAGCAGAGTCAACACCTCAATTTGGCGACAGACGTTCATACCAGATGGATCCCCCAAACAGGATAGAGGCTTTGAAAGAAGTAGCCCTTGACATCGAAGAAGGAGCGGATATTGTTATGGTTAAACCTGCTCTTGCCTATCTTGATGTTATTTCTGATGTGAGAAATACATTTAATGTGCCTGTTGCTGCTTACAATGTTAGTGGGGAGTATTCTCTTGTCAAAGCAGCAGGAAGATTAGGGTGGATTGATGAGCAGCGCATTATGATGGAGATACTTACGTCTATAAAACGTGCAGGGGCTAATTTAATACTTACTTATTTTGCAAAGGAAGCAGCAAAGATATTAAATAAATAAGAACTCACAAACTTATAACTAAATTATACAATTCTGGATATTCATCTCTTGAAAGTGAAATGTCTCCTTTTAATAGTCTCAGACCTTCTGGTATATGTTTAAGAAAATATCTCTTGCCTTTTACTTTACCCAGGAAACCATATGCACCAAGGGCTTGCATGTGTCTTTGTAGACGACAGGGCAGGAGAGTTTTTTTAAATTGGGGATAGGAATGTTGTATTTTGCTAACATAATAATCCAGAAGCCTCTCTCTCATATCATCGTCAAGCCTATGGTAAGGATCAAACAGTAGCGATACAACATCATAGGCAGGAGGTCCAATCCTTGCGCTCTGGTAATCAAGAACATGCAAATGTTTACCTTTTGTAATTATGATATTTTGAGACTGGAAATCTCTGTGGATTACAGTTTTTGGGAAAAAGTCTACTTTAATAGCAAGCTTATGAAACTCATCATTAAGTGCAGAAAGATTTTCAACATTAATATTCACGATTCCCTTTATAAATCTTTCCATAAAGTAATTTGTTTCCCAGCGGAGGTGTTTATAATCAAAGACCCTTTTTATTAGTAACGGACACTCAGCACCATGTTCTGTAACTTTAGTATGCATAAGTATCAAAATATCAATAGCCTTTTTATATATCTCTTCGATTTCTTCAGGTTCACGCGGACATTTTAGATAACTGTATAATGATATGTCTCCTAAATCTTCAAATTTTGCTCTCTTTTTTTCTGGTTCTATATATAATAATTCTGGTACTGGTATAGAATGCTTTTTGAAAAACCGAGAATATTCAATGTGTCTTTGAAAATCAGGGTCATCAGGAGAACATTGCATTAATATTTCAGTCCCTTTACCTTTTTTTATTCTGTAATATTGTCTGTCAGAACCACCTGTGCCAATAAGTATGGAATCTGTTTCTTTATTTGAACCAAGCATTTCTGATTCATTTAAATCCACTTTGAATCCTTGCCCAAGGATACAATTTTCATAAACCTCTCTATATCCTCTTTTACTAAGGGAGGAAGTGAAGGGAGTTGAGGGGGAATTTGCATTGTGAACTTCTCTTTTAAACTCAGCCCCAGGGAGCAGAATACAATTTCTAAGAAAGACTCCTTTATCGAATGTAACCCCTTCTTCAACTATTACATAGCCATCGAATTCAACATTTTTACATACCTCTACTGAGGGATGAATATATACAGTCTCTCCGTTATTCCTTAGTTCATTAATAACGGCTCTGGCATAAGAGATAGGTGACCCAATATCATTCCAGTAACATCCTGTCACATCTAACGTCCCAATCTTGTAACCTTTACTTATTGCTTTTAACCATCCATCTACTACGCTGGAGGTTCTTGGAGGTAAGAACCTGAGAAATTCAGGTTTGTAAGCAGCAACGCCTGTAAAAGCCCTGGTCTTTTTAGTTCTTATTACCTCATTTTGAATACCAATCAAACATCCATTTTCATCAATGATAAGTTTATTGAAATGAGAACAGTCATGAACTGCTAAAGTTACAAGATTATCTGATAAAAGATGGAAATCCAGAAGTTTTTTTAGATCTATATCAGTGACAACATCAGAGTTATGAACAAGAAAGATACCAGTATTTAAAAAGGACTCCGCATTTTTTAATGCTCCTCCAGTACCCAGAGGGGTATCTTCAATGAAAACTTCTACCTTCTCTTTGAAGACAGACTGTCTGATCCATCTCTCGATAATCTCTTTTTTATGATGGAGGTTTATCCCGATCTTTTCTACTGGCAAAGTGGATACCTTTTCAAGGATACACTGCAATAGGGGTTTACCCAGGATAGGAAGCAGGGGTTTTGGAATGTAATCCGTGATAGGTCGAAGCCTTTCACCAAGTCCAGCAGCCAAAATAAAAATTGAAAATTTCAATATATTACTCAAACTGTCCGATGAGCAGGATGTGGTATTTTGATCAGATTTTTTTGCTAATATTCAAACAATATATTAAAAAATAAAGATGCAAAAGCATCGGAGTCCCGATCTAATCGGGGCGAGAATGAATGAAAATACAATATCCTGCTTATGTTTAAAATCAATCTAAACATAAATTAAACATGGTTTTCTGAATTTGTTATTAAATTCTATGGCTTGCTCTTTCCACCATTCTTCAATTCTGTCGAGCTTTTCCCCTTTCTCAATATCTATTCTCAATTTGTCAGTCCCTGCAAGAATATCAATAGGAAGTTTCTCTGTTTCATATTCATAGGGGGGTTGTCTCCACGAAAAATCATCAGGATAGAGGTCATGCACCGCTTTTATGATTGCAACACCGGTCTTAAAAGGTTTAAATCTTTCTCTATCAGTCACATGTAATTGCGCTCCACCACATACTTTACCAGTATATTTATTAAAGGTAGGTTGAAAATACATCGGTCTGAAGATTATCCCTGAAAGTTTATATAACTTTAAATGTCTTACAAGCTTATCAGGTTCGATAAATGGTGCACCGAATATCTCAAATGGCTTTGTAGTTCCTCTACCTTCGCTAAGATTAGTACCCTCAAGAAGGCACATTCCTGGATAAACTATAGCTGTATCTAATGTGGGCATATTAGGAGAAGGCATAACCCACGGTAATCCAGTATCATGAAACCACATATTTCTTTTCCAGCTTTTGATAGGGGTGATATATAAATCAAGAGATGGATAGAATTTATCCTGAAAATATCTTCCTATTTCACCTATTGTCATACCATGACGGATAGGTAAAGGACGCTGTCCAACAAAAGATGCAAAAGACGTTTCCAGAACAGGTCCTTCTATTTTTTGTCCACCGATAGGGTTAGGTCGGTCGAGTATCACAATTGATTTATTTAGCTCCATACATACTTGCATGCAATTGTCCATCGTCCATATAAAGGTATAATAACGTGAACCCACATCTTGAAAGTCTATTACCAGTGAATCAATATGTTCAAGCATTGAGGGTTCAGGTTTTCGTGTTTTCCCATAAAGACTGAATACAGTAAGACCAGTGCATTGGTCATGAAAACCTTCCCATTCAATCATATTATCTTGGGTGTCTCCAAAGATTCCGTGCTGTGGACCAAAAAGGGCTTTTAATGTAAACTTTTTTGATTTTATAAACAGATTAATCGCATGTTTCAGTCTTTTATTTACTGAAGCTGGATGAACTAAAAGACCAAGACGCGAGCCCTTTAGCTTTTTTGGCAAATTTTTTTCAAAGTAATCTAAGCCAGTTTGAATCCTTGATTTAAACATTTAAAGTCTTTATGTATTTTATTGATTATTAGAAGTTTGGAAGCTGTCTTAAAGGTTTTCTAAACTAAAATGTTCCTATTACTTTATTCTCTTTTATCATTAGTTCAACGAGTCCGTCATAATCCAGTTTCTTTATGTTTTTTTCAATCTCTTCATCTCTTAGGCCCCTCAATATTATGTCATCCTCAAGGACATAAATTATACCCATGAAACCGTTAAGTTTATTTTTCAGTGCAAAATAAACGCCATTCTGGATAAGGACAACATTTGCAGTCATATCTATCGCCAGTTTTATACCCCTTTTGCCTTCAGGGGTCTCTGGTGAACTTTTAACAATGATGAGCATTATTGTTGCCCTTAGAATATAAAGGTTTTTTCGGAAGTTTTTACAATTTCTGATATTTCTGAACTATTCAATATCTTTATACCATCAATGATATCTTCCATCTCAAGATTTTGCTCTTTAATTGATGATTGATCTGCATAGACCTTTGCTTCCATATTCATACAAACCTGCAATGTCTTTTCAAGATTTGTGAATCCTGAACCTGATTGATCCTGTCCTTTCTTTGCTAAGAGTACTCCACCATCAAGTAGAATTAAACAGATGTCTAATTCTGCATCAATTCCACCCATTACGTGTCTTAAAGCTTCAGCTGCACTTATGTCGCCATATGGTGGTTTTCTTAGAATTACTACAACCTTACTCATCAATCCCTCTTTACTTATTTTAAAGTCCCAAGTTGAGCCATATATCAGTTTCCTTCATTGTTTGGAAAAGTTTTTTCAAAGAACCAATTTCAGTATTATCAAGGTAATCTTCTCTCGCTGCATGGCGAAAGTTCATACAGGCTCCTCAGAGATCAACTATTAATCCTTTTTGGATAAGTTCCGAGAATTTTTCCTCTGCGTTAATTATTCCTTTTGCTTTTTGTCCTTTTAAGAAGCAATATACTCCATCACCTGAAGCAATAAGATTTACTCTATGCCCCTTCTTTAAGGCAGACTCAGCAATTTTGATTGCAGTTAGCGTATTTTCATACATATAAGGAGGTGTAGAAAGAAATAATGTAAATGTCTTGCTCATGTTTACCTGAAAATCAAATATTTCTTATTTCTCAATCTTCAATACTGCATCAGGGTGAGTAACAATAACCACAGGGCATAGACTCTCGGCGCTCACATGTTCTACAGCACTTCCAACATAAACCCTTTCGCTTTCATCTCGAGTATGTGAACCCATGACTATCAAATCTATTTCTTTTTCACGTGCTAATTTAAGGATTTCAGTATAAGGTTGTGTTCCCGCCCAGATTTTATACTCATATTCTATTCCTTCGGGAGTTTTGTAAAATTTTTGAATCTTTTCTTCTCCTTCTTTTTCAGATTCTTTGGGACTAGACATGTGGAAAAAGGAAAGTTTTGAGTTATATTTCAGGGCTAATTTTGCAGCAAATTCACAGGCATATTTACATGATTTTGAAAAATCTACACCGACCATTATCTTTTTGAAATTTAACTTTTCTTTTGGAATAAACCTATTTACTATCATCACAGGTGAAGTGCTGTGCATAATCACATCTTCTAC
>JACAEY010000129.1 GCA_013388605.1 Nitrospirota bacterium
TGTAATGGATAAAAATGAAGATATAAGAGAAAACAGGCTTGCGTTATTGAAAGAGGTATGGGATACTGCGATATCTATTGCAGATTTCTCGAGGCTCCAAGGTTTCCAATACAAGTAGGTTTGAATTTCAAAGCCTTTTTAAGTTATTATTTCCAACCTATAATCCTTTTAAATTAAAAGGGGGTTAAGAAATGGCTAAGAAGATGGTTAAAAAACTCAAAAAAAGAGTGAAAAAATATGTTTATTTTTTTGGAAATGGGAAAGCGCAAGGAACTGGTAAGATGAAAGATTTACTTGGAGGAAAAGGTGCAGGTCTTGCAGAAATGACAAATCTTAAAATTCCTGTTCCAGCAGGTTTTACTATTACTACAGAGGCTTGCAATGAATACTTTAAGAATAACAAAAAATATCCTCCAGGGATGTGGGAACAGGTACTTGAAAACCTTAAAAAGGTTGAGAAGGCTATGGGCATGAAGTTTGGTGATGAGGAAAAGCCACTTCTTGTTTCTGTTCGATCAGGAGCAAAATTTTCTATGCCAGGAATGATGGATACAGTTCTCAACCTTGGTCTTAATGAAACTACGATTAAGGCTTTTATTAAGAAAACGGGTAATGAGCGTTTTGTATACGACGCATATAGAAGATTTATAACAATGTTCGGGAGTATTGTTATGGGTATAAATAGACAGCTTTTTGAGAAAGCTCTGGAACATATGAAGGAGAAAAAAGGTGTTCAGTTAGATACAGATCTTACATCTGACGACCTCAAGGAACTTGTGAAGGAGTTTAAGTCAATATATAAATCTGAAACAGGCACAGATTTTCCTGAAAATTCCTTTGAACAACTCAGGCTCGCAATAAATGCTGTTTTTGGTTCATGGTTTGGTGACAGGGCTATTAAATATAGAAGACTTCATAGTATCCCAGATGATCTCGGGACTGCTTGTAATGTTCAGTCTATGGTATTTGGAAATATGGGAGAAAATTCAGGAACAGGAGTAGGATTCACCAGA
Organism: Nitrospirota bacterium; assembly: GCA_013388605.1. GTDB lineage: Bacteria > Nitrospirota > Thermodesulfovibrionia > Thermodesulfovibrionales > SM23-35 > JACAEY01. Next base: position 1,014 of record JACAEY010000129.1, read on the forward strand.
GACCCAGCAACTGGCGAGAAAAGATTTTTTGCAGAGTGTCTTATCAATGCCCAGGGAGAAGATGTGGTTGCAGGAATCAGAACACCCCTTCGTATAGAAGAACTTGCAAAAAGGTTTCCTGATGCATATCAAGAGCTCAATAGAATTTATAAAAAACTTGAAAAACATTATAAAGATATGCTTGATATAGAATTTACAGTTCAGGAAGGTAAGCTATACATGCTCCAGACAAGGGTGGGCAAAAGAACAGCTGCAGCAGCCCTCAAAATTGCAATAGATATGGTGAAAGAAAAGCTGATTGACAAAAAGACCGCTATAATGAGGATTGACCCTGAACAGCTTGAGCAATTACTTCATCCTACAATAGACCCTAAGTCTAAGTCATTGGTTGTGGCTAAAGGGCTACCTGCCTCCCCAGGTGCTGCTGTGGGTAGGGTTGTGTTCACCGCTGATGATGCTGAACAATGGGCTGCAAGGGGTGAAAAGGTAATCCTTGTTAGACCCGAAACATCTCCAGAAGATATTGGAGGAATGCACGCGGCTCAGGGAATATTAACTGCAAGGGGTGGTATGACATCTCATGCAGCAGTTGTAGCAAGAGGAATGGGAAAATGCTGTGTTGCTGGATGTGGTGCAATAAATATCAACGAGGAAGGTAAGTATTTTGTGGTTGATACTAATATTGTTAAAGAAGGTGATTACATAACCTTGAATGGTACAACTGGAGAGGTTATCCTTGGTAAGGTTGATCTTATCCAGCCTGAACTTACAGGTGAGTTTGGAATTTTTATGAAGTGGGTTGATGAATATAGGAAGATAGGAGTTTGGACAAATGCTGATACTCAAATGGATGCAAGGGTTGCAAGGGAATTTGGAGCTGAAGGTATAGGTTTATGTCGTACTGAGCACATGTTCTTTGAACCAGATAGGATAAAAGCAGTTCGAGAGATGATACTTGCGGATGATACTATAGGAAGGAAAAAAGCCCTTGAGAAGATACTTCCTATGCAGAAAGGAGATTTTATCAATATATTCACTGAGATGAAAGGTTTGCCAGTAACTATTAGGCTACTTGATCCTCCCCTTCATGAATTCCTACCTCAGACTGATGAGGAACTAAAATTTCTTTCAGAGGACATGAAGGTTCCTTTCGAAAAACTTAAGGCAAGAAATAATACGCTGCGTGAATTTAACCCCATGCTCGGTCACAGAGGATGTAGGCTGGGTATAACATATCCAGAAATATATGAAATGCAGGTGCAGGCAATCATGGAAGCTGCATGTGAACTAACAAAACAAAAAATTAAGGTTATACCTGAAATCATGATTCCTCTTGTAGGACATGTAAATGAACTTAAGATGATGAGGCAGATGGTTATCAAGGTTGCTGATGAGGTCCTGAAAAAATATGGTATCAAGGTCCATTATACTATAGGAACAATGATTGAAGTTGCACGGGCAGCTATTACTGCAGACCAGATAGCAACCGAGGCAGAATTTTTCTCTTTTGGTACGAATGATCTTACTCAAACAACCTATGGACTTTCAAGAGATGATGCTGGAAGATTTTTGCCATATTACGTTGAGAAGAAGATACTGGAAGATGACCCATTCATAACCCTTGATCAGGATGGTGTTGGAATGCTGATGAAAATAGCGGTAGAGAAAGGAAGAAAAATAAAAAAGAATTTAAAAATTGGGATATGTGGAGAACATGGTGGTGAGCCAAGATCAGTAGAGTTTTGCCACAGGATCGGGCTTAATTATGTGAGCTGTTCGCCTTATAGAATTCCTATAGCAAGACTTGCAGGTGCTCAGGCTGTATTAAAAGAAAAGATGAAAAAGGATCTTAGTAAATCGACAGTATAATGGGAAGGGTTTACATATTCCTGCATATTATGTTACTTTAGACTATTCCTAAAGGTGGTGTTTAATGTCTTTTGATAAAGAAAAAAAGCAGAATATAATCAGCGATTATAAGCTTCATGAGACAGATACAGGTTCTCCAGAGGTCCAAATAGCATTATTGACAGAGAGAATTAATTCCCTCAGTGAACATTTTAAATTCCACAAAAATGATCACCACTCAAGAAGGGGTCTTTTAAAACTCATCAGTCAGAGAAGGAGACTGCTTGATTACCTAAAAGATACAAACAAAGGACGTTACGAGAATCTCATCGGAAGACTTGGACTCAGGAAATAGTAAATAAATGTATAAAGTTGAGACTGATGTCCGTGGAAAAGTATTTATACTTGAGACAGGTAAGATTGCGAAACAGGCAGATGGCGCAGTAGTTGCTCAATATGGTGACACTGTTGTACTTTCTACTGTTGTATCTGATAAGGTAGAAAAAAAAGGTCTTGATTTTTCCCCTCTCACAATAGACTATCAGGAAAAGGCATATGCAGCAGGGAAGATACCGGGAGGGTTTTTTAAAAGGGAAGGAAGACCTTCAGAAAAGGAAATTCTTACCTCTCGCTTGATTGACAGACCCCTAAGACCTCTTTTGCCAAAGGGATTTTTTTATGAAACACAGGGGATTGTCAGTGTTCTCTCATATGGTGATGAGAATATAGCTGATATCCTTGGAATCATTAGCATGTCTGCTGCCTTTACAATTTCTGATATTCCACTTCAATGTCCTGTTGGGGCTGTCAGGATAGGAAGGATAGCAGGCTCTTTTGTGATAAATCCAGACCTGAGAGAGGTTGAGGAGTGCGACCTTGATCTTGTAGTTGCTGGAACAGAGGATGCAGTTGTGATGGTTGAGGGTGAAAGCCAGGAAATAAAGGAGGCAGATATCCTTGAAGCTATAAGCCTGGCTCACAAGGAAATAAAACGCCTATGTGTATTACAGAAGGAATTACAGGCAAAGGCTGGGAAGGAAAAACGTCCTATTTTAACGATTGACATCAGCGAAGAGCTCAAAAAGGCTGTTACTGACTTCACAAAGGAAAAGATCAAGAAAGCTATTACAATTCCTGATAAGTTAAGAAGACAGAATGCCCTTGATGAGGTTCTTAAAGAAACCATTGAGAATTTAAATACAGGTGAGAATGATATATCTTCAGAAATAATCTATGTCTTCAATGAGATAGAAAGACAACTTGTTAGAGGTATGATTATAAAAGAAAATTTAAGGGTAGATGGCAGACGGCCGGAGGACATAAGAAGTATCCATTGTGAAGTAGGGATACTTCCAAGAACTCATGGTTCAGCGCTTTTTGTCAGAGGAGAGACACAATGTCTTGCAGTTGTTACATTAGGTACTGCTGAAGATGAACAGAAGATAGACGCTCTTGAAGGTGAGTCTTCAAAGACATTTATGCTTCATTATAATTTCCCACCCTTTAGTGTTGGGGAGGTGAGACCACTGAGGTCACCGGGAAGACGTGAGATAGGACATGGGATGCTTGCGGAAAGGGCTCTTAAGTATGTGATACCAACAAAGACAGAATTTCCATATACTATCAGAATAGTATCAGATATCTTAGAATCTAATGGCTCCTCCTCAATGGCAACTGTATGTGGTGGCTCTCTTGGTTTAATGGATGCTGGAGTTCCTATAAAATCTCATGTTGCTGGAATTGCAATGGGTTTGATGAAAGAAGATGAAAAGTTTGTTATCCTGACTGATATACTTGGACTCGAAGATCATCTCGGCGATATGGATTTTAAAGTTACAGGAACAGATAAAGGAATAACAGCATTTCAACTTGATACAAAAATAGGTGGTATACCCCATGAGGTTTTCGAAATGGCACTTGAACAAGCAAGGAAGGGAAGGCTATTTATACTTGAAAAAATGAGAGAAACGATCGCTGTGCCAAGAGAAAATCTCGCACCTTATGCACCCAGAATTTATACGATGCAGATTAAGCAGGATAAGATTCGAGATGTTATAGGTACAGGAGGGAAAGTTATCCGTGGAATAATCGAACAAACAGGTGTGAAAATAGATATAGATGACAGCGGACTCATTAATATAGCATCCCCTGATGGAGAGTCTGCAAAAAAGGCAATGGATTTGATAACAAGTATAACAGCAGAGGTTGAGCTGGGAAAGATATATCTTGGAAAGGTTAAAAGGGTTGTAGATTTTGGTGCATTCGTTGAAGTCATTCCCGGCACCGAGGGTTTACTCCACATATCACAGATATCAGATAAGAGAATATCGAAGGTAACAGATGAGATAAAAGAAGGAGATGAAATTCTCGTGAAAGTTATAGAGATAGATAAATTCGGTAGAATACGTCTGTCAAGGAAAGAGGCGTTAAGAGAAAAGAAACCCGTAAAGAGAACGGGAAGAGATCGTCTTTAGCAGATTCTCTATCAATATTAATTTTTGAGTTTGATAATAAATTATCTGGATTTACCTGAAGTACATTTTTTAGGGTAGATGACTATGTTCAGGAAAGAATACCTCACTAATGGAATACCTGTTGTTATTGAACCTCTGAGAAATATGCGCTCAGTAGCTATCGGTATATGGGTAAAAGTTGGTTCGAGGAATGAACCTTCTGATAAGAATGGAATATCACATTTCCTTGAACACATGTTTTTTAAAGGAACACATAAAAGAACAGCAAAAGACATCGCAGTTGAAATTGATTCACTGGGTGGTGAGCTTAATGCCTTCACCTCAAAAGAAAACACCACATTCTATGTAAAGATTCTTGACGAATATATTGAGAAGGGTATCGAGCTATTATCTGATATTTTTCTCCATTCAATATTTCCTGAGGAAGATATAGAGAAAGAGAAAAGAATTATTAAAGAAGAGATAAAGATGGTGGAAGATACACCTGATGATTATATTCATGACCTCTTCAATCAGACTACCTGGGGTAATACAGGATTAGGACAGTCAGTTCTTGGGAGGAGAGAGACTGTAAAAAACTTTACGAGAGAGGACATTCTTTCTCATATTAAAAAATATTATGGGATAAAAGATGTAGTCGTAGCCTGTGCAGGTAATTTTGAGCCTGAATCACTTCTTGAAATATTGAATAAGAATCTTGGAAGCCTAAGAAGGGGTTCTGAACCCGAGAAAGACTCACCACCTGTTTTTAATAAGAAGATGCAGGTCTTTTATAAAGAACTCTCAGAGGCACATGTATGTATGGGTGTTGAAGGTATTCCACAGTGTAGCGGAGAACGTTATAGTCTCTCTGTATTGAACACAATTTTAGGAGCAGGTGTAAGTTCACGCCTCTTTCAGGAGATAAGAGAAAAAAGGGGGCTTGCGTATTCAATATATTCTTTTGTTTCATCCTATTTTGATACTGGAATATGGGGTATTTATGCAGGAGTTGGTAGAAAACGTGTTCATGAACTTGTCGAACTTGTACTTAAAGAAACGGATTGTCTTAAAGATACACTCAATGAAATAGAGCTTGAGCGAGCAAAAAACCATCTGAAAGGCAATATAATTCTTGGACTTGAATCAACAGGCAGCCGAATGAACAATATCGCCCGGCAGGAAATTTACTATGGCAGGTACTATTCTCCAAAAGAGGTTATGAAGGAGATTGATTCAATAAAACTCAACCAGATTAAAGAACTTGCCGATAGGCTTTTAAAAAGAGAAGCGTTTTCTATTACTGTCTATGGTCCTGTAAATGAAAAAGATTTAAAAGGGCTAATAACTTGACATAGTTTCTTGAGTTTATAGAATTTCATGTGTTATAAAGACTATAAACCCGATGGACTCTATTAACTAAGTAAGCTTTGTTAAGGAGGTTATTATGCCGGCATATGAATATTTTTGTAACGATTGCAAAAAGGAATTTACAGTTTTTCTTTCTGTTAAGGAGTTTGAATCAAAACCTAAGATTATATGCCCTAAGTGTCAGGGTGATAACGTCGTTAAGAAACTAACACCTTTTTTTGCAAAAACGAGCAAGAAATCTTAACTGTGAATAAAATCGTTCTGAAGACCGAGTTTCCTGACGTTCATCTTTTTAAAAGAGGTAAGGTGAGGGATATATATGACCTCGGTGAATTTTTACTAATCGTAGCAACAGACCGCCTTTCAGCTTTTGATGTAGTTCTCCCTAATGGGATACCAGGAAAGGGAAAGGTGCTGACGCAGATATCAAATTTCTGGTTTAAACAGATGGAGGATATTATTGAAAATCATGTTGTTGTAGTAGATATAAAAGATTTCCCACCATCACTCCACAAATATTCTAATATTCTTTTCGAAAGAAGCATGATTGTAAAAAAAACAGATCCATTACCTGTAGAATGCGTTGTGAGAGGCTATCTTTCTGGATCAGGATGGAAGGAATATAAAAATGGAGGAAATATTTGTGGTATAAGTCTTCCGCCGGGACTTATCGAATCATCAAGGCTTGAAGAACCGATATTTACCCCGAGTACAAAAACAGAAGATGGTCATGATATTAATATTACTTTTGATAAGGTTATAGAAATGGTAGGTCCAGAAATAGCTGGAAAAATTAGAGATGTAAGTATGAGAATATATTCAAAGGCCAGAATAATAGCTGAAAAAAAAGGAATAATAATAGCTGATACAAAATTTGAGTTTGGGTTATATGACGGAAGACTTATACTTATTGATGAACTCTTAACGCCTGATTCGTCACGTTTCTGGTCTATGAAAGATTATGCCCCGGGCAAAATACAGGAAAATTTTGATAAACAGATTGTCCGTGACTATCTGTTAACACTTGACTGGAATAAGACATATCCAGCCCCTGTTCTACCTGATGATGTGGTTGTAAAAACAGCAGAGAGATATAATCAAATTCTAAAAATCCTTACAGGTGTCTGAAAAAAGTCTGAATTTGTATCTTCAGGATAATATTATGTTCGATATGATTAGGACATTCCAGCAAGCAAAGAGGATTATAAAGATCATAATAGGATTTACCATTTTAATTATTGGTCTGGCAATGATAGTTTTGCCCGGTCCAGCTATTTTAGTAATTCCTGTAGGGCTTGCAATTCTTGCCACAGAATTTATCTGGGCAAGGAAGCTGCTTGAAAAAGTGAAAAACAAAAAATAACAGATTTTAAATAGCAAATTTAAAAGGTCTTTATTTTTTTTGGGTAATCTGTTAGATTACCCAAAAAATAAAAAGGGGAGGAAGATATGAAAAGCACAAAGTTCCATTTTATATTTTTAGTCACAATAATTATTTTTTCTTTAATGATAAACGGGTGTGCGAAGCCACCAACTAAAGAGGTAGAGAACGCTGAAAAAGCTATTATAGAAGCCAAATCAAAAGAGGCAGACCTTTATGTCGAGGATATTTTTACAAAGGCAGAAGATTCTCTAAAAAAAGCAAAGGAACTAATTGCTATCAAAAAATATAAAGAAGCAAAGAAGGCAGCAGAAGATGCATCGAGCTTTGCACAACAGGCTATTCCTATGGTAGAGCTTAATAAAGCAAAGATGAAGACAGAGTCTGAACAGATGGTTCAGGATGTCCAGGAATCTCTTAATGAATTAAAGTCAATGGTTTCAAAAGTTCCCAAGAAAAAATCTCCTATCAACCGTGAAGAAATTGAGGGTAAAATCGGAAAATGGGAAGTGGATTTAGTTAGTATTAAAGAGCAACTTGAGGCACAAAAGGTTAGGCAGGCATATGATTTAATTAAGGCAATGAGCGAAGAGATAAAGACCCAGAGAGAGAATCTTACTGCTGCATTGGAACAACAGAAAACAGCAGAGAAAAAGTAATCTTTATCAGTTCTAATTTTTAATAATATAAAGAAAAATTTATAATGCTAATACTCTTAGCCCTCTTAGTTATCATTATTTTTGTTTCTGTATTTTCAATTCAAAATGCAGTGCCTGTTGCTATCTCTTTTTTCTTATGGAAATTTGAGGCGTCCCTCGCAATTGTTATATTTCTTTCTGTGGTTACAGGTTTAATTACAGGGATAATCATCTCTTTTTTATTTAAAAAAAAGACCTTTTGCTAAGAGATGAAAGGAGTGAATGAATTTACAAGATTCAAATAAAGGGTTAGAAAATGGCTGGTACGAAAGTTCTTGCATTTGTTCTTGCTGGAGGTAAAGGTGAGCGCCTTTTTCCATTAACAGTTTTTCGCTCAAAACCTTCTGTTCCATTTGGAGGAAGATATAGAATAGTAGATTTTGTACTGAGTAACCTTGTAAATTCACAAATATATTCTATCTATCTTCTTGTACAATACAAATCGCAATCTCTTATTGATCACGTTAGGCAAAACTGGGTTTTGTCTTCAGTTATTAAAGACCACTTTGTAACTGTAGTCCCTCCCCAGATGCGCATGGGACCTGAATGGTTTCAAGGGACAGCAGATGCTGTGTTCCAGAATATAGAAGTTATTCGCCAGCATAATCCAAATCTTGTTATCATCTTTGGAGCAGACCATATTTACAGAATGGATGTTCGTCAGATGATAGATTTTCATCTCGAAAAAGATGCTTATGTTACTGTTGCAGCAAGACCTGTTCCAATTGAATTGGCTTCTTCTTTCGGTGTTATTGTAACAGACACAGAGAAACGTATTATTAAATTTCAGGAAAAACCGAAAAAGCCTGTTCCAATTCCAGATGATGTTCAACATGCCTATGTATCTATGGGGAATTACATTTTCAACAAAGATATTCTTCTGGATGCCCTTGCTAAGACTCAACGAAAAAAACAGCATGATTTTGGTGCCCATGTTATTCCAGAGCTCATTGAGACAGGAAAGGTATTTGCATATGATTTTGCAACTAATGTTATTCCTGGAACCAAATCATATGAAGAAAGAGGTTACTGGCGGGATGTTGGAAATATAAAGAGTTACTTTGATGCCCATATGGATATGTTAGGAGATAAACCACTCTTCGATCTCAATAATCCTTTGTGGCCTGTATATCCATCAAGCGATGAAGGTCCTTCTTTAAAAATATTAAAAGGTGATGTAAGGAATAGCATTATTGCTGATGGCACTATTATCTATAAATCGAAAATAAGAAACTCAGTTATAAGAAGTAGTGTGCTAATTGAAGACGATGTTAGCATAGAGAATTGCATTATTATGGATCAGGTGGTTTTAAAAAAAGGATGTAGCCTAAGAGGTATGATTGTGGACAAGCAGAATATGATTGATGAGGGTGAACGGTTTGGTTTTGAACCTGAAAAAGACCGCTTTCGATGTCATATTGACAGCTCTGGTATAGGAGTGATTCCAAAAAGAGGCCATCCAATAAAAGATTAAATCTTTCAAAAAAAACAAATATGCAAAATATCAACGAGCTTGTTAATGAACTGTCAGAACTGTGTGGTGTAATCTCTGAATACTGGGATATCCTTGGCAAAAGGCATATAACAACAGTTGAGACTAAAAAAGCACTCCTTAAAGCTATGAGAATAAAGATTGATTCGGAGGAAGATCTGCTAAATGAGATAAATGAAAGGATATGGAAACAATGGAAAATTTTTATTGAACCGGTTTATGTAATATCAGTTAATGAACAACCAATAAAAATACCTGTATTTATTCCTATTCAAGAAGGTAAAGAAAAAAGCCTATCACTATCATGGTCTATAGAGAGCGAGGATACCTACATGCCCCCTTTATTATTAAGGGAGGATAAGGAGAGATTATCAACTGAAATAAATAAATTCACACTTTCAGGTAATTCTATAGCAATATCCGAGCAACGGTGGATTGATGGAATAAGATACATAAAGACAGAAATTCAAGACACAGGCATTAGGGATATTGGTTATTATGTAATTCATGTTGAATGTAAACATCCTGAAAGTATATTTCCGAATGGGACAAATTTTTTAAATAAAACATCAAAAATTATTGTTGCTCCAGATGTTTGTTATATCCCCACCGGACTATATGATGGAAGGACTTGGGGATTCTCTATTAACCTCTATTCAATAAGGTCAATGAGGAACTGGGGTATTGGTGATTTTACCGATTTAAAAGAGATAGTCAAGTGGACCGCTTCTTTGAAAGGTGGTATTGTAGGAATTAATCCTCTTCATGCACTACAAAACACAAGACCATTTGGTGTCAGTCCATATTCTCCTGTAAGCAGGTTATATAAAAATTTTATTTATCTTGATACTGAGCAGATTCCAGAGGTGTTGGAATCTGAAGAAGCACAGGCTTTGATGAAGACAGGTTCCTTTAAAAAAGAGATTGAACGTCTAAGAAATAGAAAATTAATTGACTATGAAAAGATAGCATTACTCAAGAAAGAGACACTACGCTATGCTTTTAATCTCTTCTATGAAAAACATTATCTTCAGGATACACAACGGGCAAAAGATTTTAAGAGATATCTTTCTGAAGAAGGTAGTTCACTTGAGTCATTTTCTCTTTTTATTTCACTATGGGAACATATGATGAAGGCACACCATGCATATACATGGCATCAATGGTTTGAGTACTATCGGAATCCTGAGAATCCCACAGTCCTGGAGTTTAAGAAACTGCATCTAAAGGAGATTTTATTTAATAGTTATATCCAGTGGCTTATAGATGAGCAAATCAAAGAGATAAATAAACTGACTGTAGAACTCGGAATGGTCATCGGTTTATATAATGACCTCGCAGTTGGGTCTATTAGTGGAGGAAGTGATACATGGAATTACCAAGACGTATTTGGAGAAGCTGATGTAGGAGCACCACCTGATGATTTCAGTCCTAA
>JACAEY010000146.1 GCA_013388605.1 Nitrospirota bacterium
GTGAGAACCCTTGCCCTCTTACCTCCTGAATCATAAAGAAATGAGCCAACTCCTCCTTGTGTCCAGGTATGTGTAACTGTATATTCTCCTGTGGTGTTTGTGCTGAAATCATCAGAAAAACCGGCTGTTCTTCCTGAACCATCAGCTTTACGATATACTTGATCAAATAACCCTACTAATTTTGTAACATCAGGGTCATTAGCAGCATTTAATAGAGCATCTCCTCCATCTACTCCCGTTTGACGTTCGACAAGGAAATGTTTTCCTGGCTGACCACTTTCACCCCTAAGTTTATTAATAATCAGATCATTTACATAATCAGAACCACCTGCTCCAATAATAACATCCACTGGTGGATATGTTGAGCCATGACCACCTCCATATTTAGGATCAATTGAGGTGCTTCCAGTAGTATTCGGGTCTCCAAATAAACATTCATCAGCAATAGCATAAGTATTATTTCGGTCATCATTATGGGAACAGAAAGCTCCTGGCGTTGCATGTGAGATAGGGACTGTACTAATTGAACCAACTCCTTTCCCAATATTCTTAGCTTTCTCCCATACTGTATCCAAACGATTAGAGCCATCATTTGATACATTAACCCGACCGTTTTGAGTCTTAACCCCAGAATAAAGTGCAGTTGCTGCTGCAGCACTATCTGTAGCACCTTGTTTTACATAATTGAAATCATTCCATGCCTGTGAAGGGTCATAATTCCCGCCATGAGGAAAAGTTGATATCCAGTGCTGTACCCATTCAGGACCAGTCTGATAAGTCGGTGTATAATCACATAAGCCTGATGATTGGCAATATTTATTCGTTGCTTCAATATGATTAGGTCCCCAACCGTCTGCTATCATAAGAATGATATATTTCGCATCCTGACCATAGGCATCATTAAATTCAAATATGAACAGAAAAGAAATAAAGAAAAGTAATATTAAAAAAGAATATTTACTCATCTCTTTTTTAAGGGGAATTTACACCAAATTTTTTTTAAATTAATACATATTAACACTATATCTATTCTTTTTGCAACTAAAAACTCTCTAAATTCTCATTCCAAATTTATCTTTAATGCCTGCTTTGCAGTTTTTATATCTTTTACTATTTCTTCAAAAGTAACATTTTTAATCGTTGCTGTCCAAAATATTCTATATAAGAGTTATGAGACCCGATTTTCGAACCAAAATAAACTACCTCCTTTTATGTTTAAACCTTCACATGACTTTAATCACTATTAATAATCTTTAGCTGAGACCTCCGCTTCGACTCCGGTCTCATCGAGGTTACCCGTGATTTTGCTTCTAAAATCGGTTCTCATACCTGTCTTTCTAAGAGCATGAAGTATTATTTTGGACAGATGTGATTTTTAATAATTCTTTACGTCCTCGTAGAAACAGCTTTATCTAAAATTCATATGACCAGTAAATCTTTATACCCTTTACCCGGGCGTATTTCTCAACTTCTGGCATTATGGTATGCGCAACACCTATGAGTATCTTCTCCCCCTTTATTACTCTATCAAGCCTTTCTACCATCTTTAGAAACTCATTTATCTCCTTTTTGCTCATCCTAACCTTGGCCTCCCCTAATACCCATACATCCTTTCCATTCCTCTTCGCCTTTCCATATATATTGATTTCATCATACCTGCCATCAGGATGCTCTATATATTTCCTCATGAGCCTTCCTTCAACTTTTATACCCAAGTCTTTCATAAGGAGACTGGGTAATCCTTTGTAAGCAGAGTTCTCAAGGGTGTAGCCAACAGTATCAGAAAGACCTCCAACCATCCTTTTTGTATCTTTTAGTTCTGACGCTAAAGTCCTTACCTCGCGCTCTGTCCTCTTCTGTGCCTCTGTCAATTCCTCTATGGACTTCCATACCCTGTTGAAGTTCTCCTCTGTTGCCTTCTCAAACCTCTCAAAATCAGACCTCTTTAAAGTCTCTGCTACTTCCTCCTTGAATAACTCCAATACCTTAACAAGAGGACTTTTCAGTTCCTTTGGAAGTTCATCTAATGCTTCAAGATACTTAAGCACGAGTAATTATAACACAACCTAATAACAAGGCTTAATCAAGGTCTTATTTTAAAGTAATTGTTGCTTGAGTCCTGACCCAATACATTCCCTTCTGCATCTTTCAGTTCAACCTTTATTCTACACATGGTTCTTACATGATTTACAGATGGCACTCTCCATTCAAAGCTACCTGCCATATCCAGTAGATTGCATCTTCCAGTAGAGGGATCACAAATAGGATTCCACGTGATTCCACCATTAGTGGTATAGTATAATTTTAATTTTGCAACATCGCTGTTTATTGGATAGATCGTCCATGTAATGTTATAAGTATCCCCTGATCTTAGGGATATCCCGGCATCGTTAGGTGTTATTATTCTTACCACATTTATTTTAAACGGTGAGTTTGATATATCTTCTCCTATCTTTATCCCTTTTGAATTGTATGCTATCACCTTTATAAAACAGGCTGTCTTATCTCTTGCAACAGTTGGGACTGTCCATAGATATTTCATTGTATCGCTTATATCCTTAGCTATAAGACTCCATGTCTGACCATTGTTTAATGAAAGAAGCAATTTGACCCTTGAGTTAGGAGGTGCCTGCCATCTTATATACCATGATGACCCTGAAGGGATTGATCCTATAACATTAGGTGAAATTAATGTAACAGTAGTATAGGGTGCAAATGTTACTGCTATCCTGTGATTGGATGTCACGTTAGTGAAAGTATATTTCTTAGAATTTAACTCTGCTGGAGAACCATCAACTCTCACGACATCCACATAATATCCAGCCTCTGGAGTCACAACACATACAGATGTATCGCCATGATTTACAGGATTGGGTGAGCATGTAATAACACCGCGGTTATCTGTTCTTGTTGTAATAGTATAACTATCTATTGTAAAGGTCGCAATAACGGTGCAATCAACTGTAATCGGATTCGTGTTATATGTATTTCCTACTAATGTCCCTCCGCAAGTACCCGACACTGAATCTATGTGATACCCTGTATCTGGAGTTACTGTGAATGATGTGGTTGAACCGTAATTAACCGTTTGTGGAGTAGATGGATTAATACTTCCGTTTGGTCCAGCAGAAGGGGTAACAGTATATGTGTCCAATGAAAAAGTTGCTACTACGGTATGATCTACAGTTACATTGGTAATCGTATATTGATTATTAACAACAGAACTGATAACATCAGCACCGTTATCAGTTAAGGCAGATAGATGGTAATGAGAATCAGGAATAATAGTGCATGTTGAGGTCCCACCATAATTGACTGGTGAAGTACAGGAGATTGTGCCATGACTACCAAGTACTGAACCTGTTATAACAAAAGTCTCGGATACAGTTACCCTGACTGTTGCCTCATTGGATGTTGCCCCTTCATTGTCCTTGACAGTGTAGGTGAATGTGTCTATCCCACTAAATCCTGCATTAGGTGTATAGGTTACTGTTCCATCTGTGTTAGCCACTGCTGTCCCATGCGCCGGATTGTCTGTTATGGAAACAGTCGCAGGGGCTATAGCTCCATCAGGATCGGTATCATTTGAAATTACATCGATATCTACCGAGGTGTCTTCATCTGTCGTTGCTGTATCATCATTGGCTTCAGGAGGCACATTGACAGATTGAACCGCCTTCAGCATCAATGCATTTGCATAAAAATGA
>JACAEY010000133.1 GCA_013388605.1 Nitrospirota bacterium
AAAAAACTACCAATACCTTTAACCTCAGCATAAATATTTGCTTTTCTCTTTTTAGCATAATCCTCATCTTCTAAAATTATTATCCCTGCTCCTTCACCTAATACAATTCCATTTCTCCTTTTATCAAATGGGCATGACAATTCTTCACCCTTTATACCAGCAAAAAAACCTAACCTATAAAAACCAACATAATTTATCAAGGCAAAACTTTCTACTCCTCCAACAAGAACAACCTTAATACGTCCTAATCTTATAAAATCTATAGCATACTTTAATGCATCAAGGCTTGAAGTATAACCTGTGGAAATAGTTGTATTAAATCCTTGTATATTAAACCGGATTGAGACCTGGCTTGAAGCAGCATTTACAACAGTTCCAGGGAAAAGAGAGGCATCTGTAAAGAGAGGGCTATCCTTAATTGCACCTCTTTCATATTCAGCAAAGTTCCAGAGAGAAGATAAAGTTGTTCCGGTGCAGACACCAATATCTCCAGTATTTTTATAATTTATTGTTAATTTTGCATCCTCTATTGCTAATTTTGCAGCAGAACACAGGAGTCTTGCAGATCTGTCAAGTCCTTTTAGACCTTTATTGCCCAAAAAAGTGGTTGGATCAAAATTGTCAATCTCACCTCCTGTCTTACATCTAAAACCATCTGTATCAAATCTCGTAATCGGTTTGATTCCAGATTTGCCTTCTTTCAATGCATCCCAGAATTGCTCCTTTCCTACCCCATTCGGAGCAATTACTCCTATGCCTGTTATAACTATTTTTCCATTCTTCACTTAGATACTTTACTATTTAGCTCAATTTTCAGATTTTAAACAATAGACTTTATACCACAAGACTTAAGTCCAACATTTTGAGTCCATTGTCTAAAGTCTATTGTTTAGCCTAACTCATGCCTCCATCTATTACTATCGTCTGACCTGTAATATAATCAGACACATCACTAACTAAAAATCTTACAACCCTTGCTACCTCTTCAGGTCTCCCAAATCTGTTCAATGGAATTCTCTTCAAAAGCTGATTTTTATACTCCTCTTTCAGACCATTAAGCATATCTGTCTCAATAAAACCCGGGGCAACTGAATTTACCCTTATGTTATATGGAGCAACTTCCCTTGCAAGTGATTTGGTAAAACCTATAACACCTGACTTAGAAGCAGAATAATTGGTCTGACCTGCTATACCTGTTATCCCGCTTACAGAGCTGATATTCACAATAATGCCCCGCCTCTTTTTTATGAATTCTATGATACATGCCCTTGTAAGATTGAATGTTCCATCTAAGTTAGTATTAATCACTTCACGCCAATCATCAGGTACCATAAATGCAAGAGCTTTATCTTTAATTACTCCAGCATTATTAATCACAATATCTATGCCACCAAATAACTCACAAGTACTACCTACCCATTCTTTTACTGCATCGTAATCTCTGATATCTACTTGAAATGACTTTACTTTGACCCCATAATTTCTCACTATCCTTTCAAGCTCTTCTGCTTTTTTATTATTCATCAGGTAATTAAAACTGATATTTGAACCCTGTTCTGCTAAATCTAATGCTATTGAACGCCCTATTCCTCTCGTTGCTCCACTGATAATTACTGTCTTGCCTCTTAGTGACATAACCTGTCTAAGCCTTTATAAAAATTTTCACAGAATAGGATAAATAAAATTTCTTTTAAAATCAAGTTGTTTCTTTAAAAGTATCAAGAAATAATTGAAATAAATATCAGAATGGATTAAAAATATGATAAAACTGATAAAAATAAAATAAGTTAATTAATTCTTTTATTTTTCTTTAACGCCTTCATAAGAGAATCATAGCTGATGGTGTTCAAAATGTCTCCCTTCTCAAGCCAGCCCTTTCTTGCAATCGAGACACCATAGTTCATAAATTCAAAGTGGTTGAGTAAATGAGCATCTGTGCCTATAACCAGAGGTATTCCCATCTCCTTTGCCATCCTTACATGTACATCATTGAGATCTAATCTTAGGGGATATGCATTTATCTCAAAAGCGGTTCCTGTCTCCTTCGCTATTTTAAGAATCTCATTCATATCAACATCATATGAATCCCTTTCTCCTATTAGTCTTCCTGTTGGATGGGCAATTACGGAGACACAAGGATTTTTCATAGCAGAAATAATTCTTCTTGTAAGCTGTTCTATGCTCTGCTTGAAACCTGAATGTATTGAGGCAATAACAATATCAATATTTTTTAGGATATCATCGGGAAGGTCCAATTGTCCATCGCTCCTGATATCGACCTCAATGCCAGATAAAAATTTGAAACCTTTCGATTTTTTATTAAATGAATCTAACTTTTTTTTCTGCTCAATAAGTCTCTCTGGAGTTAATCCTCTCGCAATACCAAGACCTTTTGAATGATCTGTTATCGCAATATATTCATATCCTCTTTTTCTTGCCTCTTCTGCCAATTCATCAAAATCATGGCTTCCGTCACTCCATTTACTATGGACATGGAGATCACCTTTTATATCTTTAAGTTCAATTAGTTTTGGAAGTCTTCCTTTCAGAGCAGCCTCTATCTCACCTGTGTCCTCCCTCAACTCAGGAGGAATATAAGGAAGACCAAGAATCTTGTAAACATCCTCTTCATCATTTCCACCAAGTCTTTTATCATCCTTTTCCCTGAAGATACCATATTCATTTATCTTTAGACCTGATTTAACAGCCATCTCTCTTAATCTGATATTATGGGCTTTGCTACCTGTAAAATATGCGAGCGCAGCTCCGAAACTCTCTTCCTCAACAACACGAAGGTCAACTTGTACTCCTTCATTTAATATCACACTCGATTTAGTTGGACCCTGCATAAGTACTTCTTTAACATTGGGTAGATGGACAAAGACCCTCATTACATCCTTAGGATTTTCTGATGTGGCAAGTATATCTATATCTTTAATAGTCTCCTTCCATCTTCTTATGCTTCCTGCAACGCTTAACTTTTTAACAGGGGCTTTTTTCCTTAAGTGTTCAAGTATATTATTAGCAATGGGAAGAACTTTTCCGAGAGGCTGTCTTTCCATACCCCTTTTAAGTATCTCTATCCCTTTAAGTATATTCTCTTCCGTCTTCTCCTTTATCCCAGGTAGTCCAGCGAGTTTATGCTCTCTCGCAAACTTTTCGAGAGTTTCTACATCCCTTATATTTAATTTTTCAAAAAGTAACTTTGCTGTTTTAGGACCTAAGCCTGGAACGGAAAGGAGTTTGCTCAGTCCTTCAGGGACCTCCTTTTTAAGGTCTTCATAAAATTGTAGTCTCCCAGTCCTGATGTATTCTTCTATCTTTCCTGCGAGATCCTGTCCTATTCCCGGAATCGTCATAAGCTCATCCTTAGATATCTCTGAAACATCTTTTGAGAGTCCTTCAATATTCTGGGCTGCACGCCTGTAGGCCCTTATCCTGAATGGATTTTCACCTTTTATATCAAGCAGGTCAGCGATATCATCAAAGATCTTTGCTATCTCCCGATTTTTCATACAGAATTTATCCCTTGTAAATCATCCATCTCTTCAATGATTGCTGCAGCTAATAATGGGAACATAATCTCATGATGCCCAGTAATGGCGTAAGAAGAGCCTTTTGGAAATGTTGGTCTTCTAAGAACATTCTCACATGGTCTATAATGATGTATAAAATCCATATTTACTGTTGTTATATCATCAACCTTATTCCTGAGATTCCTCGAAATCGTCAGAGCCTTTAAAAAGACTTCAGGCATAATAACTGCTGACCCTAAATTAATATATGCCCCCCCATCTAAATCAGAGACTACCGAAGTAAAGAGCCTGAAATCTCTGAAACTACATTCACCAAGTGCCTTACCATCTGCATCAGGATGCATATGAATAATATCAGTTCCAATTGCCACATGAACTGTTGTTGGAATATCAAGTTCATATGCTGTTGCAAAGATGCTCCTCTCTTTAAATCTGAAATTGCTTTTATAAATCATTTCACCAATAGACTTTCCTATCCCATATCCTTTTTTAAAACCATCATTTATTGCCCTATTAAGATACCTGCCTGTCTCCTTTGCCATACCAAATGTCCCCTTTTGTAGTTCCTCTTTAACATCTTCTGATGTCCTCCCAAGAAAAGAGAGTTCAAAATCATGGATAATACATGCACCATTTGTCGCTATCGCTGTAATAACATCTTTTCTCATAAGGTCAATAATAACAGGAGATAAACCTACTTTTATGGGATGAGCACCCATTCCGAGAATTACAGGTCTTCTGTTATGTCTTGCCCTTACAATAGCATTAATAGTTGACTTAAAGTCATTCACAGCAAGAATATTAGGCAGTTTTCTTATAAAATCTCTTAAAGTATCACCCTTATTAAAAGTAGTTGCTAAGGCATTTATAGAAACTTTACTTCTTCTTTCTACTAAAGGATATGTCTTAACTTTCCTTAGTGATATAGGCTTGTATCTTTTCATTTTCGATTTAAGTTTAAATACTTTGAAGTAAATCTTAACACAAAATAAAATAAGGAGGCTATTGATTTTATGTTATCTTTTATGTTTTA
>JACAEY010000117.1 GCA_013388605.1 Nitrospirota bacterium
AGAATGTTGATAGCCTCTTCACTTTCCCCTTCCCTTAAAAGCACTTCTGCTAAACCAAGTATTGCTGGAATAAAGTTCTTTTCTAATCTTAATACCGTCTTAAAAGCTTTTTTTGCCTTTTCAAGTTCATTATTCTCAAGACTCTGTCTTCCATACTCATATTTATAGCCTATTAGGTTCATTCTTTCTCTGTTTCTATCCTTTTCTGTATGCTCATTCTTTAAAATCTGCTTCTGAACACTCACAAGCTCATCCCATTTTCCCAAATTCTCAAGAATCTCTCTTTTCTTATAAAGTGCTGAGAGATTTTCATCATCGACCTCAAGAATATCCTCAATATGATTTAAAGCATCTAACAATCTTCCTTTTCTTTCTGACAATTTTACCAGAGAAAATAGTGTCTCAAGGTTTTGAGGATTTATATTTTTAGCCTTCTGATAATATTCATTAGCTTTCTGAAAATCCTCTTCAGAAAGAGCAATGTCTCCGAGCCTGAGAAGGGAATTAAAATGGTCAGGCTCTTTTAAAAGAATACCTTTCAGATACTCTTTAGCTTCATCTTCATTCTGGGCAAGGAGTGAATTTAGTGCCTTTGAATATAATTCCTGGATTTCTGCCTCTCTTTTTTGTTTTTTCTGATATTGCCAGTTATCAATAAATCTTTTTGTATCCCTTATGGCAAATATGATAAGCATGATTAAAGCGCCAACCGCACTTGAAAACAAAAGCAGGGCAATCTTAGATGTTTCATACGTTTTTCCAAAAGGTACTCTTATTGTTGTCGCATCTTGATTGTAAATAGCAAAAATAGCAACAACTCCAATAAATAGGATAAATATAAAGATAGAAAGTTTACTCATTGTTATATTTGCCTAAAGGTACTCTTTTTGCATCCATCCAGAGTTTCTCAAGCTCATAGAATGCCCTTGTTTCTTCCTCAAATATATGAAATATTACATCTCCATAATCTATAAGAACCCAGTGGCTGTAACCCATTCCTTCGATGCCAAGGAGTTTCATGCCTTTTTTTGCAGATTTTTCTTGCACATTTTCCGCAATTGCCTTTACATGGGTTGTACTTTCACCCGAGCAGATTATAAAATAATCTGCAATGATGGTCAGTCCTTTTAAATCGAGGATTATGAGGTCTTTCGCCTTCTTGTCAATTGCTGCTCTTGCAAGTTCGAAGGCTTTTTTTCTACTTTCTAAAGGTCTTCCCTCCTTTCAAATTCTGTGAAACATAAGACGTAATATATGATGAAAAACCTTAACAAAGATCATTTATTACTCTTTATCCATAATATAACTTATTAGAAATTATATAGGATTCTACAGTCTCTGGCAACAGGTATTTTACACTTCTTCCCACTCTAATAAGCCTTCTTATCTCTGTACCAGAGACCTCTATAAGGGGTATCCTGAGCGCTATAATTTTTCTACTTGTATCCCTCCTTACTTTTGCTGTATATGATTCAAGCTCACCTTTATCCAGCCTTTCAAGGATTTTCTTTGTTACATCTAAATATGGAGACGAAATAAGATTCGCAAATCTGAAAGGCGGTCTTGATATGATTATAAAATCAATAAGCTTGATCAGCCTATCAGGCTCCCGCCAGTTTGGTATGTCAAGAAAAGTCTCTATGCCGAGAATAAAGTACAAGTTTGCTTCACTATAAATACTATTAAGTTCTTTTATAGTTTCTAAAGTATAAGATTTTCCTCTTCTCTTATATTCTATATCAGATATTTCAAAGAACCTGGCACCTGACAAAGCAAGCTCTATCATCCTATATCTATGAATGGGATCTATAATCTCCTTTTTTTTGAGCGGAGGATTCTTGGCTGGGACAAAAATAATCTTTGTCAGATCAAACCTTTCTCTCACCTCTTCTGCTGCTCTGAGATGTCCAATATGAATTGGGTTAAAGGTTCCACCGAAAATACCTATTTTCAAAACTTTTATTCCCTCAACTGTCCACTTCCGAAAACTATGAATTTAGTGCAGGTCAATTCTTCAAGACCCATTGGGCCCCTTGCATGAATTTTATCTGTAGATATTCCAATTTCAGCCCCAAGTCCAAACTGAAAACCGTCATTCAACCTTGTCGATGCATTCACAAATACTGCAGAAGAATCTACTTCCCTGAGAAATCTGAAAGCCTTATCATAGTCCTTTGTAACTATAGCATCCGAGTGTGCAGAACCATATTTTGCAATATGACTTATTGCATCTTCGAGACTTTCTACTACCTTTATATTCAATATTAGGTCGAGATATTCCATATACAGGTCTTCTTCTTTCAAAACATCAATTGATGAATCTATCTTTCTTGTTTCACTACAACCTTTGATTTTAACCCCTGCTTCTTTGAACTTCTTAATCATATCAGGCAGAAACGT
Source organism: Nitrospirota bacterium (assembly GCA_013388605.1). Taxonomy (GTDB): domain Bacteria; phylum Nitrospirota; class Thermodesulfovibrionia; order Thermodesulfovibrionales; family SM23-35; genus JACAEY01. The sequence goes on from JACAEY010000117.1 coordinate 2,401, forward strand.
ATTTGCAATATCTTTATGCACAAGCATAGTCTCCATCGCATTACATGTAGCAGGTCTCTGTACCTTTGCATTAAAACATATCTTCTCTGCCAAACTTATATCAGCATCACTATCAACAAAAACATGACAAACACCTTTATAGTGTTTTAACACAGGTATCCTTGAATTCTCCGTAACAGTCTTTATAAGACCCTCCCCACCTCTTGGTATTATAAGATCAATAATACCTTCAAGCTTAAGCATCTCAGTAACTGCTTCTCTTTCAGGGATATCTATAAAAGTAATCACACCCTCATGAATACCCTCTTCTTTTGAAACAGACCTTAAAATCTCAACAATAGCCTTGTTAGAATTGATAGCTTCTGACCCTCCTCTTAATACTACAGAATTGCCTGCCTTAAGACAAAGGGCAGTTGCATCTACTGTGACATTTGGTCGGGCTTCATATATAATCCCAATAACTCCAATGGGAACACGCATCTTACCAACTGTCATGCCGTTCGGTCTCTTCCACATCTTTGTTATCTCACCAACAGGGTCCGGAAGGGCTGCCACCTCAATAAGTCCATCCGACATATCATTTATTCGCTTTTCATTCAGTGATAATCTATCTATTAATGCCTTTGAAAGTCCTTTTTGCTCAGCAAACTTTATGTCTTTTTGATTTTCCATAATAAGCATTTCAGAATTTTTCTTCAGCGATTCAGCCATCTTCAGGAGCACTGTATCTTTCTTTTTTGATGATACTTTTCTCAAAATTTCAGATCCATATTTTGCCTCTTTTGCCTTATTGATGACATATGTCTTTAAATCCATAAAGTTACCTCCATTCTTCTTATTGACTGCATTATAATATCATAAATAAATATCCCTCCGAGATAACGTCTATCCAAAATAATACTTTGTGCTATCAAAAAGTGAAGTATAAGGCTCAGTTTCCGAAGCAAAGCCACGGGTAACCTCGATGAGACCTAAGTCGAAGTGAAGGTCTCAGTTATAAATTTTGGAAAGACATTAAAGTCAGAAAAAGTTTTAAACATAATAAAAGGTAGTTTATTTTGGTTCGGAAATCGAGACTCATACATTCTGTAGAATATTCTGGAAAGTAATGCTCCATGGTATATTATAATAATCACCATGTGGGACTATACAAAAAGGGTAAAAGAGCTATTTCTTAATCCAAAAAATGTTGGTGAAATTGAAAATCCTGATGCTATTGGAGAAGTTGGTAGTATAGTATGTGGCGATTCCCTTCGTCTCACCTTGAAGATTGATAAGGAAACAAATAAGATTGTTGATGCAAGATTTCAGACCTTTGGATGTGCAAGTGCAATAGCAAGTTCTTCAGCACTGACTGAGCTCATAAAAGGTAAAACACTTGATGAGGCATTGAAGATAACCAATCGGGATATTGCTGAATATCTTGGTGGGCTTCCAAAAGAGAAGATGCATTGTTCTGTTATGGGAAGGGAAGCACTTGAAGATGCAATTGCAAATTTCAGAGGCGAAAAGAAGCCCAAGACAGAAGAGAAGATTGTATGTGAATGTTTTGATGTCTCAGAAGAAAAGATACGCAAAGTCGCCATTGAAAACCATCTAACCACTGCAGAAGATATAACAAACTATACAAAAGCAGGAGGTGGATGCGGTTCATGCATTCCCAAAATAGAAGCTATTTTAAAAGATATATGGTTTGTAAAACCATTACCAGAAATAAAAGTAAAACTGAAAAAACTTACCAATCTTCAGAAGATTGCGCTTATTCAGGATGTAATAGATAAAGAAATAAGACCAAGGCTTCAGGCTGATGGTGGAGATGTTGAACTCATAGATATAGAAGGTAACAAGGTGTTAATCGGTCTCAGAGGGATGTGTGTTGGTTGCCTTATGGGTAATGTAACATTAAAGGGTATTGAGAAAAAACTAAAGGAACTTGTTTCTGAAGATATAACAGTAGAGGTAGGATGAATACGATTTATCTTGACAATAATGCAACAACCAAAATAGCCCCTGAGGTCCTTGACGAGATGTTACCTTATCTAACCGACCTTTACGGAAACCCTTCAAGCATGCATACCTTCGGAGGTAGCCTTCATAAGAAAATTGAAGAGGCAAGAGAAAAGGTTGCAACACTCCTTGGTGCCGAACCTGAAGAGATAATATTTACAAGCTGTGGAACAGAAAGTGACAATACTGCTCTTATGAGTGCTGTAGAATCATATCCACATAAAAGACATATAATTACTACCCGTGTTGAACATCCAGCTGTTTTTAATTTTATAAAGCACCTCGCAAGAAAGGGTTTGAGAGTAACATTTATTCCTGTTGACAATCTTGGAAGATTCGATATGGACACTTTTTTAAAGGCACTTGATGACGATGTAGTCGTTGTTTCAGTCATGTATGCAAATAATGAATCAGGTGTAATATTCCCTATTGAGAAGATAGGTCAAATTCTAAGAGAACGAAAGATAATTTTCCATACAGATGCTGTTCAAGCAGTGGGTAAAATTCCTATAAACTTGAAGAAACTCCCTGTTGATATGCTTTCTCTCTCTGGACATAAACTCCATGCTCCAAAGGGTGTAGGAGCGCTTTATGTAAGGAGAGGTACAAGATTTTACCCGTATATAATTGGTGGACATCAGGAAAATGGCAGACGAGCAGGAACTGAGAATTTAGCCTCTATAATTGGACTTGGAAAGGCTTGTGAACTTGCCATGAAAAATATGGAAAAAGAGATAGTTTATCTCTGTAAATTGAGAGACAAACTCGAAAAAAGATTGATAGAACTATGTCCTGATACAAGGGTCAATGGTGACAGAGAAAACCGCCTTCCTAATACAACGAACATCAGTTTCGAGTATGTAGAAGGAGAAGCCATACTCTTAAGATTAAATGAATATGGTATATGCGTATCCTCTGGTTCAGCATGTACATCAGGCTCACTTGAACCAAGTCATGTGCTCAGGGCAATGGGTGTCCCTTTCACTGCCATACATGGTTCAATAAGGTTTTCACTAAGCCGCTACAATACGGAAGAAGAAATAGATAGTGTAATAGAAATAATGCCGAAAATTATAAAGGATCTGAGAGAACTATCACCATTTGGAAAAGAAAAAATTAAATAAGTTACGGTGGACATTTTGCACAGATTGATGCAAAAAGTGATGTTGAAAGATACCTATCACCCCTATCAGGAAATATAACAACTATAACGCCTTCCTTAAGCTCACTTGATTTTCTAATTGCAACATGCATTGCAGCACCACTGGACATTCCAACAAATATGCCTTCTTTTACGGCAAGCATCCTTGTTGTATCAAAAGCCTCTTCATCGTTCACAATATGCCGTTCATCCAGTAAAGTTGGATCAAATATCTTCGGGACAATTGATTCTGACATATTCTTAAGACCCTGTATCCTATGACCTAAAACAGGTTCAACACCTATAATCTTAATATCTTTATTGAATTCTTTAAGCCTTTTCCCAACACCCATAAGTGTCCCTGTAGTACCCATTCCAGCAATAAAATGTGTTATTTTACCCCCAGTCTGCTCTATTATCTCTTTACCTGTGGTTTCATAATGGGCTAATACATTTGCCTTATTATTAAACTGGTTTAGCATAAAATACATACCAGAATCTTCAGAATATATCCTATGAGCCAGCCTAATTGCTCCATCAGTTCCTTCTTCTGATGGGCTTAGTAAAAGTTCAGCACCAAAAGCCTCTAATATCTTCCTCCTCTCCATACTTACGCAGGCTGGCATCGTCAGCTTTACCCTATATTTCTTTGCTGCTCCAACCATAGCAAGTCCTATCCCAGTATTCCCAGAAGTTGCCTCAAGCAAAATTTTATCCCTTGTAAGCTTCCCTTCCTTTTCTGCTGCTTCTATCATATAGAGTGCTATTCGGTCTTTTACTGAACCGCCAGGATTATTCCCCTCAAGCTTTGCAAAGACTTTTACCTTAGGATTAGGATTTATGCCTTCTATGCTGGCAAGTGGTGTATTTCCAATGCATTGAAGAATTCCCATTTATTAAATTATATACCTCATTTCCTTTATTGGTCAAGAAAGCGAATCATCACTCAGCAGATATGATATCTCCCTTTGCTCAATTCTGTGCAAAAACTATATATGTTTGTAAAATCTTTTTCGAATATATCTTTTACTACCTTGGTAATCTCCCCAATCTTTCTCCCTTTTTGGAGCAAAATCTGTGCATTAGCAACCTGGGGTTTGTCAATAGGAGTTCCAATTTTACTTAATAGTAGTACATATACTTCTTTGATACCCTCTATCTCTTTGTAGATTTTCATCGCAATCTTATGAGCAAGGATATTATATATCTTGCCAACATGACTGACAGGATTCTTTCCTGCAGCAGCTTCAGTACCCATAGGTCTATTAACAGAGATAAGCCCATTAACTCTATTTCCACGACCCACCTGTCCTGAATCTGCATCTTCTGCAGAAGTCCCAAGGAGGCTTAAATAAACTCCTCCAAGACCTCTTCCCTTTTCATCAAGTGTGTTTAAATATACCTGTATTTTTTTGAACCGTTCATATTTATCAAGAAATCTGATTATCTCACGATAGATTATTTCCTTTCTCTCAAAATACTCTTTTTCAGATTTGATGTAGGTAGTGATTAGTGGCATTGCAATTGTTAAATCTAAAATATCTTTTCTTCTAAGCCCCATTATCTTTATATCTTCTCCTGTCTCAGGATATTTTTCTTTATATGCTTTTGAATTCAGATATCTCTCAAGTTCCAAAACAACTTCTTCTGTAGGACTTAAAGGATAATATCCTACAGCAGCAGAAGTATCATTTGAACTTTTAACCTTTCCTTTTCTAAGGAATATATCGGTGAGTTCTTCTGAGCCTGGAGCAAGAACAGACCTGTACTTTAAATGTTTTTCAGGATCAACAAATCTCATATTTTTCTTAATCCACTCTTTTGCAATCTCTATTGAAATATCCACAACAGGTATCTTTTTCCCTGAGACAAAGAATGTTGCCCTGTCACCGATAATAAGTTCCATTGGTTTAAGAACCTTACCTCCACCAAATTTTTTATGAACCTTACCTGCAGCAAGTAAGCCTTTATCAATATTGTGGTGTAGAATTGTCCCAAATTCTTTAAGATATTCACTTGATAGTGCTACAGAAATAGCCTCCATGATAGAATCACACATATAATCAGGATGGCCTGTACCCTTTCTCTCAACTATCTCTACGGGATGTTCAGTAATAGATCTTCCTTTATAGGTCTCTATAATTACCATATATCTATATCTTTCGTGATATCATCTTACTTTTGAGCCTTCCTCTATATCTCTATCTAAAGTGAGTATTGACAATCTACCTTCATTATCTGATGCCGCAAGTAGCATACCATTTGATTCCATCCCCATAAGTCTTACTGGTTGAAGGTTTGTTACAACTACAATACTTTTACCAACGAGTTCCTCAGGTAAATATGCCTTGCCAATCCCTGCAACTATTTGCCTCTCCTCACCTGTATCTACCTTCATAACAATAAGCTTATCAGATCTCTCAACCCTCTTTGCCTTAATTACTTTTCCAATTTTCAGCTCTATCTTTGTAAAATCTTCAATCGTGATCATTTCTCCTCCTAACCTGTATGTAAACGGCAGGATATGACATTTAAGCAGATTTTTTGAGATAGTCAAATAGAATATCTGCTTAAAAAAAGCAAAAATCTTGGTGTTCCGACCTTGCTGGAACGAGAATAAGGAAAAAATGTCATATCTTGTCACTAAAAAATAATCATACTTTTGAAATCAAGTTTTTGTAATAGTCCTGTAAAAACATGTCCTATTTCCTGTATGACACGCACCTTGACCTTTCTGAATTACCTTTATAAGCAGGGTATCCTCATCGCAGTCATAGAATATCTCTTTAACCTTCTGGACATTACCTGATGTCTCTCCCTTTTTCCAGTATTTCTGCCTTGACCGAGACCAGAAATGTGTAAAACCAGTCTTAATAGTCATCTCAAGGGCTTTTTCATCCATATATGCAAGCATTAATACATCATTGTTCGTAACATCCTGTATAATAGCAGGTATAAGCCCCTTATCATCGTATTTCAACTCAGGTATCATATCACCTCCTTAAAATAAGTTTTAATTTAGCATCTAAATTTTAGCATAAAACAACACGTCCCATTATTTTCAACACTTTATTAACACCTAAAAAGTTGATTTCATCGCGAGAAAGAAATGCTTCCTAAACCATTTGAATGCTTGTAGTAAGGATGAGAAGTTGTTATTATTTAGTCTATGAAAACTGATGAAATAATTGAGAAAATAAGACAGACAGAATCACCTTTAAAAAGACAACTCCTCATGGTAGCATTGATTACTAATCTGCTTATAGAAAAAGGTAAAGAAGCCCCTATAGTAATAGGCGGATGTGCTCTATCCTATTACTCAAGAGAAGTTTATTTTACGGCAGACATAGATCTGGCTTATGCTGACAGAGAGGCTCTTGATGATGTTTTAAACAGCATAGGATTTGCTAAAAAGGGCAGATACTGGATTAATGAAAACCTTAAGATAGCAGTAGAGGTTACAGCGTCCATTCTAATTGACGAAGAATCGCCTATTGAAGTCGTTGAATTGGATGAAGACCTCCAGTGCATGATTATCGGGATAGAAGACTTATTAATAGACAGGCTTAATGCCTGCAAATACTGGAAATCAGAGATAGACTGCGAGATGGTTGAACTACTTCTTAAAAGATATAATAAAGAATTAGATTGGGACTACATCGAAAAAAAGGCAACAAGACCTGAAAACAATACTATGTCAGAGCTTTTAGAATTTAGGAAAAGGATTGAGAAATGAAGGTAAGAAGAAAAAAATTTGAAGAGGCATCACCAGTTGATTCTCTTCTTCTTAGAGAAAAGTTAGGAATTAAGAGATACAGGAAACAGGTCAAAAGAGATATCGAAGAAAGGGAGATTCTTTTGGAACTTGCCATTAAAAAAATAGCGGAGAAAGAAAAAGATGATTTTATACCTATCGGATACAGGAGGAGGAAAATAAAGATTCCATGAAGAGTTATCGTAAGGAGCTATGGTTTGAGGTGCCGACGTGCTGGGCTTTTATAAATATTACACCCGAGATTGAAAAATGTCTCAATGAAAGTGGCATTAAGGAAGGACTTGTGCTTGTAAACGCCATGCATATAACGGCATCTGTTTTTGTAAACGATGATGAATTCGGACTTCACCATGACTTTGATGTCTGGCTTGAGAAGCTTGCACCCCATGAGCCGATTTCCCTGGTCAGTGGTATTATAACTTATACCCTATCTTCCTCAGAAACTCCTTTCTATCTGCCTTATCTTCAGCTCTTTCAACACCTTTTGGAGAGAAGCCATCAATTACACCGAGTATTCCTCTCCCTTGAGATGTTTCAGCCACAACAACCTCAAGAGGATTTGCGGTTGCGCAGAATATCCTGCAGACCTCTGGGCAGTTTTTTATCTGATTGAGGATATTTATTGGAAAAGCATTTTTAAGGAGAATGCAGAATACATGACCTGCACCTATATTCTGAAGATTCTTCACGCAGATGTTGATAAGTTCTCCATCATTACCTTCAGTTCTTATCAGGCATGGCCCTGATGACTCTGTGAAGGCAATACCAAATTTTGCCTGGGGCACAGTTGTCACTATGATTTCGTAGAGGTCTTCTGCGGTCTTGATAAAATGTGTCTGACCAAAAATTATGTTACAGCCCTCAGGGATCTCAATTTTTATAACCTTTAGTTCCATATTATCCTCCAATTTAAAAGTTATGAGTTAAAAGTTGAAAGTTTTTCAGGACTCCGAACTCTCAACTCTGCACTCCGAACGAATAAGGGTATGCTATAATGAAAATAAATTTCTCAGGATATGTCAAGCCTTTGAACCACATAATATATAATGACTTTACAATAAGAGGATGTGAAAAGAGATTTGAAAATATTTTTTTATTTAATATTTTTCATCTTTTCTCTGATACCTTTTCACTATATAGCGAACGGTGCAGAAATAAACGGACCTGAAGTCTCTCTGAAGGGAAACGAAATCCGTGTTTCAGCTTTTCTCATACTTGATGAAAAGTATATAAAAGAAATCAGAAATGGAATAGAAAAAGAATTCAGGTTTTATATCGATCTCTTCAGGGTCTGGAATATGTGGCCTGATGAATTTGTGCTTGGTAAATCTATAACGAAAACTGTCAAATGTGACCCTGTTAAGAGTGAATTTATTGCAACATCATTCGACGGAAATATACTCATAGAGAGAAGGTTTAAATCCTTTGAATCCATGATGAAATGGACATTAAGTATTGAAGACCTTAAACTGACTAATATCAAAGAACTTGAACCCGGGATACATTTTGTAAGGCTTACAGTTGAATCGAAATTAAGAAACCTCCCTCCTGTGATAGGTCAATTTTTTATCTTCTTGTCGGAAAATGAATTTGTAGTAAAAAAAGACTCATATAATTTCAGAATAGGACCTGTTCAATGAAAAACCTCCGTTTTAACCTCTTTATTGCCTTGGTACTCACCCTTACAATCATATCCTTTGGTATAGAACTCCACTATTTGAGACTTGGAAATATCTCCTTTCTTACAAAATTAATTATCCTGATACTTCTAAATCTTACCATTGTTGCACTCCTCACACTTATCTTTTTTGTAGGCAAAAGCTTCACTAAACTCTATCTCGAAAGAAAGAACAGAATTCTTGGCTATAAATTTAAAACCAAGCTTGTTGTTATCCTCGTTATCCTCACTTTAATCCCGGCTTCCATCTTGTTTATTGTATCGAGCGGATTAATTACAAACTATATAGACCGATTGTTTGCGCCTCAACTCAGACAGCCCCTTGATAGCTCTATAGAAATAGCAAAGACATTTTATGAACTTGAGAAGCAGAAGACACTTGATATTGCAATAAGGATATCAAAAGGGGAAAAACCCCTTGGCAATTATTCAGTTAAACACTTAATAGATCTGCCAAAAGATGCTACAGAGACTATGAAAACAGCTTTTGAGGGCAAGGCAGGTGTTGAAGTCATATCTGAAGAAAAGAGAGACAGAATAAGGGCTGTCGTTCCAGAAAATCACGGTGGTAAAATTACAGGAGTAACAGTAGTTGAGTCATTTATCCCACAAAGTGTCACCTTGAACATAGAAAACATAAAGGATGCATTTGAAAAATATCAGACACTTGAGTCCTGGAGGATACCTATTAAGGTACATTATCTCCTGATTCTCAGTTTTCTTACAATTCTTGTGGTATTTATGGCATTGTGGGTTGCACTTAAAATTGCTGGAGGAATAACATACCCGATACAGAGTCTTGCCCAAGCAACGGAACAAGTTGCAGCTGGGAATCTTGACATAAAGGTTGAACTTGATAAGAAAGATGAAATTGGGCTCCTCGTTAATTCTTTTAACCGGATGGTAAAAGAATTAAAAGAGGGTAAAGAATCTTTACAGTCTGCTTATGTTGAATCTGACAGAAAAAGGCTTTTTATTGAGAATATACTTGACAATATAAACTCAGGCGTTATCATGCTGAATACCGAGGGGAAAATACTCATGATAAATGGTGCCGCCTGCTCTTTACTTAACATAAGACCAGAGCAAGTACTTGATAAGCACTATAGAGAATTAATGTCTATGATAAGGTCAGAAGAACTCCAGAATCTTGTGAAAGACATTGAAGGAAGAGAATTCAGATGGGTTGAAAAAGAAGTAATAATTACATCAGGTGATAGAAAAGTCTTTCTCAAAATCTTCATAAAAGGTCTCAAAGACGCTCAAAAATATATAGGCTTGCTTGTCGTTATTGATGATCTAACTGAAATTATTAAGGCTCAAAAGGCTATTGCATGGCAGGAGGTCGCAAGAAGAATTGCGCATGAGATAAAAAATCCTCTTACCCCTATTAAACTCTCTGTTGAGCGATTAATAAAAAAGTGGGAGAGAAGGGACACCGAATTTAATCAGATATTTGAGCATTCAACAAAAACTATCATCAAAGAAGTTGAGGGTTTAAAAAGATTGGTTGATGAATTTTCTAAGTTCAGTAAGATGCCTGAGATTAAAAAGGCACCGACCAGTATTCCTTCTATAATTGATGAAGTAGTTAACCTATATAAAAGTTATAAAGGGGTAGAGATTAAAGTATCACTTCCTGAAGAAGACCATCTTGTAGAACTTGATGGAGAACAGTTCAAGAGAGTTATGATAAATATATTTGACAATGCTATTCATGCTATCTCTAACAAAGGAGTAATTGAAGTCAATCTTCGCTATGATTTATCATCTAACAAAGCATATCTCGACATTTCAGACAATGGTACTGGCATCAAAGAAGAGGACAAGGAAAAACTTTTCTTCCCCTATTTCTCTACTAAGAAGGATGGCACAGGTCTTGGTCTTGCAATAGCAAACCGGATTATTGCAGAACATAGAGGATATATAAGAGTAAGGGATAACGAACCCCAAGGTACAATATTTACAATAGAAATCCCCATACAGTAAAGTTAAAAATATAAATCTTTTTAAGGTTAATAGAAGAAATAAAATGGTAGAACCTGTAATACTCGTAGTAGATGATGAGGGAAGCATCAGGCAAAGCCTATCAGAGATATTTAAGGACGAAGGTTATTATGTAGTTACCTCAAGCTCTGGAGAAGAGGCAGTAGAAATCATCAAAGAACAGAACCCTGATCTAATATTTCTTGACATATGGCTACCTGGTATAGATGGAATTCAGACACTCGAAGAGATTAAAGGAATCAAACCAGATATTCCAATAATAATGATATCAGGTCATGGAAATATTGAACTTGCTGTTAAGGCAACGAAGATAGGTGCCTATGATTTTCTTGAAAAACCACTCTCTCTTGAAAGGGTTTTGCTTGTTGCAAAGAGGGCACTTGAAAAAAAATCACTTGAGATAGAGTATAAGGCACTGAAACAGGATTTATCGAAAAAATTTAGACTCATTGGCAACTCACCAAAGATAACTCAACTAAAAGAACAGATTGAAATGGCATCTCAGAGTAACAGTAGGGTATTAATAATGGGTGAAAGTGGATCGGGTAAAGAACTTGTTGCAAGACTCCTTCATGAAAAAAGTATAAGGTCTGGAAAACCTTTCATCGAGGTAAACTGTGCCGCAATACCTCAGGAACTTATAGAAAGTGAGTTATTCGGTCATGAAAAGGGCTCTTTTACAGGGGCATTCGAAAGGAAAAAGGGGAAATTCGAGCTTGCTGATGAAGGTACACTTTTTCTTGATGAAGTTGGTGATATGTCTCTTTCAGCCCAATCAAAAGTCCTCCGTGTCATAGAAACACAGGAATTTCAGAGGGTTGGTGGAAGTAGAAATATAAAAGTGGATGTTCGGATTATTTGCGCTACAAATAAGGATTTAAGAGAAGAAGTAAAAAGGGGAAATTTTAGAGAAGACCTGTTCTTCAGACTGGATGTCATTCCTATAATAGTTCCTCCATTAAAGGAAAGAAAAGAGGATATCCCTGCACTCGTGGATTATTTCCTTGACTATTTCGCCTCTGAATATAGGCAAAAGCTTAAGAAGATTACCCCTGATGCAATAAATATACTCATGGAATACGATTGGCCTGGGAATATAAGAGAGCTAAGAAATGTGATAGAAAGACTTGTCATTATGACCAATTCTGACATAATAACTGCAAGGAATCTTGTCATAGGTGAACCTACTAAGGAAGATTATTCCTCATTCACAACATTAAGAGAAGCAAGGGATGCCTTTGAAAAAAATTTTATTACAAAAAAACTCGAGGAAAATAACTGGAACATATCCAAGACTGCTGAAATTCTTCAGATAGAAAGGAGTCACCTTCATAAAAAGATTAAGGCTTATAATATAAAGATACTATAATCCAAATAATGTTTTTTTAGGTAAATTCACTCAATGAATTTATGCATAAACACCTCTTCCTGCTTCTTCCAAATGATATGCTTTTGCCATCCTCCATTTTTCTCGGGATAATCAGACCTGTAATGGGCACCAACACTGCCTTTCCTCAGTAGGGCTGCCTCTGTTATTAACTGAGCTACAATAAGCATATTTTTGAGTTCGAGCTCCCTTCTTGTAATAGGCTTTTTTTTCTGAATAAATGACCACTCCGATAGTTTATTCTTAGCAAAACCAAGGGACTCTTCACAACGGATAATCGCAACTCTTTCCCACATAAGTTTTCTCAGCTCATGCCTAATCTCTTCATGGTCAGGAATAGGAGTGTAAGGCGTAACACGTAAGGCGTTTATTGTAAGTTCTTTATTGCTTTTTATTAATTGTTCATTTCTTATTGGAGAATTGAGAGCGGATCTCCCTGCCCTTGCACCAAATACAAGACCTTCAAGAAGGCTATTAGATGCGAGCCTGTTTGCACCATGAACACCTGTGCAGGCAACTTCACCTGCTGCAAAGAGGCCCTTTACACTCGACACACCATCTATATCTGTCTTAATGCCTCCCATTATATAATGTGCGGCTGGAGAAACAGGAACAAGTTCCTTTGTGATATCAATGTTATATTGTAAACATGTAGAATAAATCCTCGGAAATCTGTTTTTAAGGAATTCCTTTCCGAGATGTCTCAAATCAAGATATACATAGTCACTATTTGTTTTGACCATCTCTGAGATTATCGCACGTGATACTACATCCCTCGGAGCAAGCTCAGCCATAGGATGATATTTCCCCATGAATTTTTCTTTATGGATATTCCTAAGTATAGCCCCTTCTCCTCTCATAGCCTCGCTTATTAGAAATTGTGGAGCAAGAGGAGAATAGAGACTCGTTGGATGAAACTGTACAAACTCCATGTCTTCAAGTAAAGCTCCTGCTCTGAAGGCTACTGACAAACCATCCCCAGTAGCAACCAAAGGGTTTGTTGTCCTTGCAAAAACTTGACCAGCTCCACCTGTAGCCATAACTGTTGCCTTTGCCAATATTAAAACTATATCTTTATCCTTCAAAACATATGCACCATGGCATTCACTGTCTTTAATAATAAGGTCAATGGTAAATGAAAATGGATATGTTTCAATTGATGAAAAAGAACTCGACTTTTCAAGCAGTACTCTTACAATTTCTCTTCCTGTTGAATCACCATGGGCATGCAGTATCCTTCTCCTTGAATGAGCTGCTTCCATTGTGAAATCAAGTTTTGTTCCTTCCCTATCAAACTCTGCACCCCATGATATTAGTTCAATAATCCTTTCAGGTCCTTCTTCAACGAGTATTTTAACAGCCTCTTTCCTACACAAACCATTTCCAGCCCTCAAAGTATCATCATAGTGTATTCCAATCTCATCTTCATCACTCAGTGCAACAGCAATACCCCCTTGTGCATACTCAGTAGAGCTTTCCGACGGTTTGTCTTTCGTCACTATTAAAACCTTGCCATATGGTGCAAGCTCTATAGCAGCCCTTAATCCTGCAACACCACTTCCAATGATTAGAAAATCAACTATTTTTTTATCCATGGTACCGAACTCGTAGCGGAGGTCTCAGGTTTAAGTTTTGAAAAGATATTAAATTCAGAAAAAGGTTTAAACATAAAAGAGTTAGTTTATTTTGTTTCGGAAATTGAGCCTCTTACTTTCTACAAAATATATTGTACAACAATAATGATCATTGGATACCTCTATTTTGTATTATAAATATTAATTATAAAAGATAATGATTAATATTGGGATCAAGTAGAGAAAGGAAAATTTTTTAGATTTTCCATATACTCCTTCCACTCAAGAGGAAGAAGATATCTCTTTTTATTATTGCAATCCTTACAAGAAGGAACAACATTTCCTTTAGTCGATTTTCCACCACGTATGATTGGAACTATGTGATCAAGGGTCAACTCTTTTGGAGATACTCTTCTCTTACAAAAATAACAGATGCCATCTGCACACTTTCTCTTCCACCATTGGGTTTTTTTTAGCTCCCTTGCCTTTGCTTTTTCTTTCTTAATATCTTCTTTTGCTACATTTATTACAAAATAAGCCATAGTCTATCTTTCTTAAGATGCCCTTCCTCTTTTTATCTCTTCTTCCTTATAAAACTTTTTGTATAGAACCTCCCATTCAGGACTTCCTTCTGCTATCTTTCTTGAAAAAGAAAGGAGTTTCTTTCTTACAATAGCATTAATCTCCTCTCCTATCTTTAGCTCTGCTATAATAACCCTCTTTATCTCAGCCCTGATCTTGCTTTCTTCATCTATCGGTTCAATGAGCTTTTTTTCTGTAAGACCTTTAAAAAGAACATGGCTTAGGTGAGAGATCTTATCCTCAGAGAGCATCATAATACCAGATTTCTTTCCTTTACCAGTTTTTGTTTCGTTAGTTCAAAGAGCTTCCTGTAATCAAGATGTCCCTTTTCTATTTCTATGGAATATTTTTTTAGAAGTTCTCTAACTTCCTCGTTCAATCTATCTTCTACACTCAGTTCATCATAGAGTAATGTCTCAGTTTCAGCATAGAGTTTTTCTATTGATATTGTTGGCTTTACGAGTTCCTTTGATATGATACTATCTACTATCTCTTTTGCTAAAAAGGGGAGCCAGCTTTTTGGAATCCTCATCCTATTTTTCTGTATAGGCAAGGAGAGCTATGCTTCTTGCTCTTTTAATAGCTTCTGTGAGCTTTCTTTGATGCCTTGCACACGTCCCTGTCATACGCCTGGGTAGGATTTTACCCCTTTCTGTAATATAGTTTTTAAGAATCCTAATATCTTTATAATCAATATAATCAACCTTGTCAGCACAAAATCGACAAAACTTCTTTCGCTGAAACTTCTTCTGTTGCAACCCTATCTCCCTTCTTTCAGTTCTTTTCAAAATGGTTCCAAATCGGTAGTTTCCTCAGGGGGGACATCATCCGCCTCTGGCGAACTCTCTACCACTGGTTCTTCTTGAGTAGCCCTTCTCGAAAGAAACCTTACAGACTGTGCAATTACCTCAAATTTGCTTCTCTGCTGACCATTTGACTCCCATCTTCTTTCCTGGAGCCTTCCTTCAACAAGAACAAAGCTCCCCTTATTGAGATATTTGCTGCATGACTCTGCCTGTTTTCCAAAAACTACATTGTCTATGAACATAGTCTCCTGTTTAAGATCATCTCCTCCTGATCCAGATTGTTTATATTTATAATTTACCGCAAGCCTGAAAGACGCTACAGGTGTCCCTTGTGGTGTATATCTGAGTTCGGGGTCTTTAGTAAGATTTCCTATAAGGATTACTTTGTTATACATTAAGACTCTTTCTTGTGCTCTATTGGCTCATCAACAGACTCTGTCTTTTCAAGATTCTCAACTTGTTTTGTACTGAGATTTATGATTGAGTACTTTATCACAGCATCAAAAAGCTTATAGAACTCTTCTAATTTCTTTATTATAGCTGGCGGAATCTTATATATAAGAAGTGCATAAAGTCCTCTCTTTTGTTTATTAATCTCATATGCAAGTTTTCTTTTGCCCCATATGTTTATCTTAAGTATTTCTCCACCCTGACCTGTAACAAATTCCTTAATCTTCGTCATAGCTGTATCAATCTCTTCGTCAGAAAGAGATGCATTAAGGATAATTATATTTTCATAAACATTCATTTATATTACCTCCCAAGTTGATTAACTGCTACATCTTTCTAAGAAACAAAAAAAACATACAAGAAAATTTATACCACACAGCATTAAATAAAATCAACCTTTCTTAAATAACTTCTGATGATTCCTGTTTTTTTATGGTCATGGTCATTGTGTTGACAAGCCTCAAGAGCTTAATGTATAAATAAAATATTATTAATCATTGTTCTTTGAGGATTATTTATATACCTTGTGGGCCTATAGCTCAGTAGGTTAGAGCGCACCCCTGATAAGGGTGAGGTGATTGGTTCGATTCCAATTAGGCCCACCACCGTATTTTGCATTAATCAAAATCGGCGTTAAGAGTTGTGAGTAAAAAGTTATGAGTTAAGATGAAGAACTTTAATTCTCCTAATTTTTCAATTTTAACTTTCAACTTTTAACTCAAAAATTGCTTTGCAATTTTTGCATGGGGGTGTAGCTCAGTTGGGAGAGCGCCTGCTTTGCAAGCAGGAGGTCATCGGTTCGATCCCGTTCACCTCCACTTATATAAACATAAAATTTGAACCGAATTTCTATAACTGCAAGCCATAGACTCTACCTCCAAAAACAATTTTATATTTTTATATTCTCATCAAGATATCGTTTAATAAATTGAGAGATTTAATTTATTCATTGCTAATCTAATGAAAAATATTTAAAATTTAGATTGATGCAAAAAAGACTTACACCTCCGCAAAAAATTGTATTAGGGTTCATATCTATCATTACCCTCGGAACAACTCTTCTTATGTTACCTTTTTCTAATACGAAAGGGTGCTCTTTAATCGATGCACTATTTACAGCAACATCCGCTGTTTGTGTTACAGGTCTCATAGTTAAAGATATACCTAATGACTTTACATTTTTCGGTCACCTCATCATATTGATTCTTATACAGATTGGTGGCCTTGGTTATATGACTTTTTCTACATTAATAGCCCTTATTATAGGTAAAAGGATAGGCATTAGAGAGAGGATAGTTATAAAACATGAGCTTCAGGTTGAAAATATTGAAGGAATTGTAAAATTTGCAAAAAGTATATTTATCTTCACTCTTATTTTTGAATCAGCAGGGACTTTCATTCTTACCTTAAGATTTCTTAGGTATTTTGAGCCTGAAGATGCTTTTCTAAGGGGTCTATTTCATTCTGTATCAGCTTTTAATAATGCAGGTTTCAGCCTCTTCTCCGAAAATCTTCTTCATTTCAAAGGTGATATTCTGGTCAATATCATTGTCCCTATCCTGATCATCATTGGTGGTGTAGGCTTCTTTGTAATAAATGAACTTTACATGTTCTTTAAAAAAGAAATAAACAGACTCTCACAACACACAAAAATTATTCTTCTAACAACAAGTATCCTAATAATTTTTGGAGCAACTCTCATATTTATGTTAGAGGCATCAAACCCTAAGACTTTTGGCATTTTGTCAACGAAAGAAAAAATCTTTGTATCATATTTTTCTGCCATTACTCCAAGAACAGCGGGTTTTAATACTATTGACTATTCACTTCTGAAGACAGAGACCTTATTTGTAACAGTAATACTAATGTTCATTGGCGCATCTCCTGGTGGGACAGGTGGTGGCATAAAAACTTCTACCTTCGCAATCGTTTTAGCAACCCTTTTTGCAACAATAAGAGGTAAGCAAAACACTGTAATCTTCAAGAGAAGGGTTCCACAAGATGTAGTTTCAAAATCCTTTCTTCTTGTTACCCTCGCTGCAATTTTTTGCACTTTAAGTACATTCTCAATAGTTACCACTCAGAACATAGATTATCTTCCTGCAATGTTTGAGGTTACCTCTGCCTTTGGCACTGTTGGACTTTCTATTGGAGATGGTGGGGTCAGAAGTCTCTCAGCTTTGTTTTCTACTTCTGGAAAGCTTATCATTATTCTTTCAATGTTCATCGGAAGACTTGGTCCGCTCACGCTTGCTTTTTCTATCACAAGACAAGTCGTTGAAAGGTTCAGATATCCTGAAGGGAGGGTAATTATAGGATGAAAAGGCAGATTGCTGTCATAGGACTCGGTAGGTTTGGATATTCAGTTGCAAAAACTCTTTCAGAGTCAGGTTCCGAAATCATAGCTATTGACCGCGAAGAGGAAAAGGTCAAGGCAGTGTCTGATTTTGTAACATATGCAGTACAGCTTGATGCAATGGATGAGAAGGCCTTGCGCTCCGTTGGTGTTCAGAATGTTGATACTGCTATTGTTAGTATAGGAGAAAAAATTGAAGCAAGTATATTGGTAGTAATGATATTAAAAGAGATGGGCATTAAGAATATCATTGCAAAAGCAGTAACACCTCTACACGGAAGGGTTCTTGAAAATATAGGAGTCCAGAGGGTAGTTTATCCCGAAAGAGATATGGGAGCCCGTATCGCACATAGTCTCACTAAACCGAAAATTCTTGAGGAGCTGGAACTTTCTCAGGAATATAGCATTGTTGAGCTTCCAGTACCAAAAGAGTTTATTGGAAAGTCTGTGAAAGAAATCCAGCTCAGGACCAGATATGGAGTAAACCTCATTGCAGTAAAAAGAAAGGTCATTGAAAAAGAAAAAACAAAAGATGTCTGGAATGTTAATCCTTTGCCAACCGACAATATGGAAGAAGGCGATGTCTTGGTACTTATAGGTTCAAATGAAAATCTCGCTAAGCTAATTGAATAATAATCTGCTCTATATGTTTCTTCTTTTCAACATCTAATATCACATCTGTCCAAAATAATACTTCATGCTCTTAGAAAGACAGGTATGAGAACCGATTTTAGAAGCAAAATCACGGGTAACCTCGATGAGCCCCAGGGTCGAAGCAGAGGTCTCAGC